>NZ_JBJEEL010000079.1:0-4296 GCF_051873035.1 Limosilactobacillus sp. | reverse complement strand
CTTGATGGGTTTTTCCGTCCACTTAATGTTCAACTTAAATTTTACAATCTGCCAAATTAAAATAGCATTAGCAAAATGTTAAAAAACTCTTGACGAAATTTTAGCTAAATAATAAAATTAATTAAGATTAGTTGCTAAGGTTAAACGAGAGAGGGAGTTTAAACATGCCAGAATTATCAGCTGATTTATACGGAACTATTAGTCATAAGCTTGCAGCATTAAAGCCATCCGGGATTCGAGCATTTGATAAGGAAGTTTCTAAGATCCCAGGAATTATTAAGTTAACGTTGGGGGAACCGGACTTTAATACACCGGAACATGTAAAGCAGGCGGCCGTTAAGAGCATTCAAGATGACGATTCACACTATGCTCCACAGGCCGGTAAGCCAGAGCTTTTACAGGCAATTAGTAATTACCTGCAGGAGACGCGAACGGTAAAGTACGATCCAGAAAGTGAGATCGTGGTAACTGTTGGTGCCACCGAAGCACTAGATGCTACTTTCTTTAGCCTGCTTAACACCGGCGATAAGGTTATTGTGCCGACGCCAACCTTTGCCCTGTACTTCCCACTAATTGCGATGACTGGGGCAACAGCCGTTCAAGTTGATACTTCAGCTGATAATTTCTTATTAACACCAGAACATTTGGAACAAGTACTCGAAAAAGAAGGGGCCGGTGTTAAGGCCGTTCTCTTAAACTATCCTAGCAACCCGACTGGTCGGGAGTATCCACAGGAATTATTGAAGAGTTTGGCAGATGTGATTGCCAAGCACCACTTGTATGTGATTGCCGACGAAATCTATAGCGAGCTAGTATATGGTGTTGACCACTATTCAATTGCCTCCTTTATTCCGGAGCGGACATTGCTCATTTCAGGTCTATCTAAGTCACACGCCATGACCGGGTACCGTTTAGGTTATATTGCCGGCCCTGCCCAGACCATTAAGAGTATTTTGAAGATGCACGCCTACCTAGTAACCACCGTTACCGATAGTACACAGGCTGCAGCAACTGAGGCCTTAACCAATGGTGCCGCGGACCCAATTGCCTTTCGAAAGTCCTACCAACAGCGGCGGGACCTGGTTATTAACGGTCTGACTAAGTTGGGCTTTGAAATGGCCACGCCACAGGGGGCCTTCTACATCTTCGCTAAGATTCCAGCCTTCTTTGGTAAAGATGACGAGAAGTTTGCCCGGGACCTTGCCAACCAGGCCAAAGTGGGGGTAACACCAGGGAGTGCCTTTGGTGCCGGTGGTGAAGGCTATATCCGTCTCTCATATGCTTCCTCGGAAGAAGATTTAAATGAGGCTCTAGCACGAATTGCCCAATTTGTTAAAAAGTTTGAATAGCCCTTAAGAGATCTTGATGGTCTACGTACTTAGCTTTCTAAGTACGTAGACCTTTTTTAGCGGTCGTTATATAATTATTCATAAATAAGTAACGAAGGAAGTATGATAAAGTGGATGCACAACATCTTTCCCACCGCCTTGCTCAGGTGGCGGATTTTGTCCCTACCGGGGCCCGGTTGGCCGATATCGGTTCTGACCACGCCTACCTGCCGGCGGCCCTGGCCTTGCAGGGGAAAATAACGATGGCAGTGGCAGGCGAAGTAGCCGCGGGGCCTTATGAAAACATGGCGCATGAAATTGAGAAAAATGGCCTCACGGACCAAATAATTCCCCGCTTGGCAAACGGCCTAGCGGCGATCCAACCAGCAGACCGCATTGACACCGTAACAATCGCCGGGATGGGCGGGACCTTAATTGCCGATATTTTAGATCGGGGGCAAGAGCAACTAGCTGGGGTTAAGCGCCTAATCCTGCAGCCCAACGTCGGTGAGTACCGGTTGCGGTCCTGGCTATTGGCCCACCGTTACCAGATAATGGCGGAACGGCTCGTCAAAGAGGATGACCATATTTACGAGATCATTGTCGCCGAGCCATCGTTAGTTCCGTTTTGCTACAGTAACTACGAACTACTATTTGGCCCCTTACTACTAGAAAAAAAGGACCCCGTCTTCCGTGAAAAGTGGCAGGGTTACCTACAACGCCAGCAGGGGGTTCTTGACCAAATTAGCAGTGCTAAACAGCCACCGATTGACAAGATTAAGCAGCTCGAAGAAAGGATGCAGTTAGTAAAGGAGGCTTTGGCTGATGATTAGCGGTACCGATTTAATTCAGCGTTTTGAACAGTTTGCTAGTCCGCAGTTAGCAGAGAAGTGGGACCATGTGGGGTTACAATTGGGGAATCCCGACCGGCCCTTACACCGTCTAATGACTACCTTGGATGTGCGCCCGGAGGTGGTTGATGAGGCGATTGCCCACCAGGTTGACTTTATCTTCGCCCACCACCCGGTAATGTTTCACCCGGCCCGGGATCTCGATACCCGTAACCCCCAAAATGCAATGTATGCTAAACTACTTGCGCACAACATCACGGTTTATGCAGCCCATACGAACCTGGACACAGCCAATGGGGGGATGAATGACTGGCTGGCGGCTAAGCTGGGGTTAACCAACTGTACGCCCCTAGTAGCAGCCGGAAGTGACCCCGTTTCTGGTGAACCAGTGGGGATGGGAAGAATTGGTACCTTTAACGGCTCCTTGACGCCCCGTGAGTTTGCGGAATTCTGCCAGCGGCTGTTTAAGGTTCCTGGTCTGCGCCTAATCAGTAACCCAGCTGACCAGCAACGACCGATCCACCGGGTGGCGGTACTCGGTGGGGCCGGGCAGGACTTTTATGAAACGGCGGTCCAGAAGGGGGCGGATGCCTACGTAACCGGTGATGTTAGCTACCACTTTGCCCATGATATGATTGCTAACCACCTGACCGTGGTGGATCCCGGTCACCATATTGAGGCAATCTGTGAGCACCAATTGGCATTGCTCTTTGCCCAATGGCAGTCCGACAACCCAGCATGGGATTTTGAAATCATTGAAAACCAACTAAACACGGATCCATTTACTTTTATCGTTAATAATGAGGGGAAAAATAATGGCAAATGAACAATATAACGGCCTGCTGGACCGTTTTCTAAAATACGTTAAAACAGAAACCCGGTCGAATCCTGACTCGACCACCATTCCATCTGACCCTAAGGAAACGGCCTTTTTAAATGAGTTAGCAACTGAGTTAAAGCAACTGGGCCTAGCAGACGTTCACCTCAACCAGCAGAGTTCCTACCTGATGGCCACCATCCCCAGCAATATCGACTACCAGGTGCCGACGATTGGTTTTATTTCCCACGTTGACACAGCTGACTTTAATGCCCACAACGTCAACCCCCAGATTGTCGAGAATTATGATGGACACTCTGATATTCAACTAGATAAGGCCGGCAAGTACCGGTTAACGGTGGCTGACTTCCCGTCACTGAAGAAGTACCAGGGTGATACCCTGATTACAACCGATGGGACGACTTTACTCGGTGCCGATGACAAGTCAGGGGTTGCCGAAATTGTGACAATGGCTGCCTACCTGATGGCCCATCCCGAAATCAAACACGGTACCATCAAGATTGGCCTAGGTCCAGATGAAGAAATTGGTACCGGTGCTGACCACTTTGATGTAGCTGACTTTGGTGATGACATTGCCTATACCGTGGACGCGGGGCCACTTGGTGAACTAGAATACGAAACCTTTAATGCGGCCCAGGCGGAAATTGATATTGCCGGCAAAGACGTTCACACGGCGGTTGCCAAGGGAACAATGGTTAACGCTATCCAAGTTGCCATTGACCTTCACAATAGTTTGCCAGCCCATGAGCGGGCGGAACGGACGGCCGGACGAGAGGGCTTCTTCCACCTCTATAAGTTTAATGGGAGCGTTGATCATGCTAAGATGACTTACCTGATCCGTGACCATGACCGGCAAACCTTTGAGGAACGCAAGCACTTGCTGCAACGGATCGTTGACGGTTTAAATACCGAGCTGGGGACTGACCGAATCTCAATGAAGCTCTACGACCAATACTACAACCTAAAGGATGCCTTAAAGGACCATATGGAGGTAGTTGAGCTGGCAAAGCAGGCGATGGAAGACCTCGGCATCAAGCCCGATATTTATCCGGTCCGGGGTGGGACGGATGGCTCCACCATTTCCTACATGGGGCTACCAACGCCTAACCTCTTTGCGGGTGGTGAAAACATGCATAGCCGGTATGAGTATGTTTCACTCCAGACCATGGAAAAAGCAGTGGACGTCTTATTAAAGATCAATGAACTTAACCTTACTAACTAAAAAAGGTTCTACAATTTTAAGTACTGATGGATTTAACATCAGTACTTATTTTGGTTT
>NZ_JBJEEL010000078.1:0-25048 GCF_051873035.1 Limosilactobacillus sp. | reverse complement strand
TCGTGCACTCGCTCTGCTCGCGCACTCAACTAGGTCTAAAGACATTAATAAAAAAAGACCCGGGTAGTAGTTAACTACTCACCCGAGTCTTAGTAAAGCTAATCCGCCGGCTCAAAGGCCAGTGAAATGTTATGCGTTAATAGGTCCGTGTAACTATAAGAAATCCGGTCCATCGATCCTTGACCATCGTTTAGGTGAACCACAAAAATCGCCGGGTAGGTCTTACTTAAGACACCGTGGTGGGTTGCAATCCGCTTCCGACCGGCCCGGGCCTTAATAAGTACCGGCTGACCGATTCGGTCGTCTAGTTCTTTCTTGATTTCCACGATTGATTCTGGCAATAAACTTCACCTCACTGCACTCAACAGTACCATTTATAGCATGAAGCAGTTCATATTACCATTTAATTATTAAAAAGTCAATAATAATAAAACCTAAAGTAGCTGGGCACTGTGCAATGCATTGGCAAGGTTAATAAATTGGACAAGCGTTAAGCGTTCTGGTCGAATCTGCGGTGAAAGGTCGAGCTGGCCCAAAATCGCTTGCATCTTTTCTTTGGTAGCCGGTGTCTTACCCACGGTCGCCTGGAGGTTATTCCAGAGGCTCTTCCGGCGGTGGGCAAAGCAGCCCCGAATGAACCCGAAGAGTCGCTGCTTATCAAAGGGGGTCACCGCCAGCGGCTCTGTCCGGGGTTTCAAGACCACGATCGCCGAATCAACATTGGGTGATGGTACGAACACCCGCCGCGAGACATTAAAAGCGATCTTGGCCGTCATTTGGTATTCAATCGCCAGGGTGAGGGCACCGTATTGTTTCGTCCCGGGTTGCGCCGTTAAGCGTTGGGCAACTTCCTTTTGCATCATTACACAAATGGCGGCCCAGTTAACCGGGGAGGCCAATAGGTTCATCAGAATTGGGCTGGTAATGTAGTACGGCAGGTTGGCAACGACCTTAACCGGCCGCTGGGGGTCGGTAAAGTACTCTTGAATCAGATCGGGTAAATTAGCCTGAAGGACGTCTTGTTTTAAGACCGTCACGTTATCGTAGGGGGCGAGAACCTCGTTTAAGACCGGGATTAAGTCCTGGTCAATTTCGAGTGCCAGAACCTCCCCTGCCGCCTGGGCAAGTTGCTCCGTCAGTGCACCGATACCGGGACCAATTTCGATTACATTATCATCTTTCGTAATTTCAGCCGCCTGGACAATATTTTGTAAGACGTTCAGGTCAGTCAGGAAGTTTTGACCAAAGCTTTTTTTAGTGTGGATACCGTACTTCTCCATAATGGCCCGGGTACGGGTCCGACTACCAATTTCTGGTGTATTACTCATTTTCTTCCTCCCGATTAATCTGCTGAACTGCGTTTATAAACTGCTCCCGGGTTATCCGAAACATGTTTAGGCGGTGCACCAACTGTTTACCATTGCCGTAACCAATACCAAGCAGCTGACCCAGGCGTTCCCGCCGCTGCCGGGCCCGGGCATTACCGGTTAGGCCGGCCCCTTGCAGGTCCTGGTGGGTAAAGGTAGCGGAAGCCGTCGGCGCTTGCGTATACAGGTGCGCCAAGGCCGCCTTAATCGTCGCCGAACTAGCATGCTCGACGCCTAAACTCCCGTGGGCCTCGGTGGGAACTCCCTGGTCGCGACGAATAAAGGCGTGCTTAACACCCGGAATAGCGGCGGCAATCATCTTACGCAGTCGTTCCCCGTTAAAGTCCGGATCGGTAAAAACAATCAGTCCACGACTAGCCTGAAGCTTTTTTAACCGTTCGAGGTCCTGGTCATTTAAAGCCGAACCATTCGTTTCATAGGTATCAGCATCGACTGCCCGCTGAATTTGCTTGGTATCATCCTTACCTTCAACAACAATTACTTCTTTAATCTTTGTCATGCTTTCGGTCCTTTAAGAAAAGTTGGCTTGCGTTTCGATAGGTCTGTTCGGCGACCCGTTCCGGGGAAAGTTGCTTAAGCTCAGCTACGGCGTCCACCACAAACCTAGTAAAGGCCGGTTCATTTTGCTTCCCCCGGTATGGTGCTGGTGTCAGGTAGGGGGCATCCGTTTCCACCATTAGCCGATCGAGCGGAACCGCCTTAACCGCAGCATGGACTTCAGAAGCACTACCAAAGCTGGCCACGCCACTAAAGGAGATGGCCATCCCCAGGTCTAAAAACTTAGCAGCCCATTCCGGACTACCATTAAAGCTGTGCATCACACCACCAAACTCATCGACGTGGCCCGCCTTCAAGAGTGCGTAAGTATCCGCCAACGCCTCCCGACAATGGATCGAAACGGGGAGGTGTAGCTGGCGAGCCCACTCTAATTGCTCAGCAAAAACTGCCTGTTGCTGGTCATGGGGAGAACGTTCATCGTTGTAGTAATCAAGGCCAATCTCCCCCACCGCCACTACGCGTGGAGAGTGTAGCTGGCGCCAGAGCGTTTGCTGGGCTTCCTGGTCAAAGGCCGCAATATCTTCGGGATGCCAGCCGATAATCGGGTGTAAGTTGGCGTACTGCTCCCCTAGTTTCAATGCCCGTTCGTTTAACTTGGCATTGGACCCCACAATATTCATTTGGGTTACCCCATAATGAGCTGCTCGGTCTTCAAAAGCCGGAACGTCATCATAAAAGGGGTCGTCGTTTAAATGGGTGTGCGAATCGTACACCCGCAACTGCCGTTCGCGCTGCTTGCTCATATTAGCCCAATTCCAGTCCAGGTTCTAAGCTGTCATCAACCGTAACCACTTGGACCTGACCGTCCTTTTCAACTGAAAGTAACATTCCCTGGCTGAGTTCGCCCCGCATCTTCCGTGGCTTTAAGTTGGCCACAATTACGACCTTCTTACCAACCAATACGGCTGGGTCCGGGTACCACTTGGCAATCCCGGAGAGGATTTGTCGACCATCTGCACTACCATCATCCATGTGGAACTTAAGTAACTTATCAGCACCTTCAACGTGGTCCGCGGCCGTGATCTGGGCCACCTTTAAGTCCACCTTATCAAAGGCTTCGATCCGGATTAGTTTCTTGCCATCCGTATCAACCGTTTCCTCTTTCTTTACTGCGGCTTTTTTAGCTTCTTCCATTGCCTTACGCCCCTTCGTCTTTTGGTTAGCACTCATTTGGCTCTTGATGAACGCTACTTCTTCTTTAACATCCCGCCGTGGGAAAATTGGGGTTCCCTTAGTAACTACTTGGACACTGGCAGGGAAGTCATTGAAATCAATCTTTTCTAAGGAGATGGCCTCTTTTGGCAACCCTAATTGACGACAAATTTCCTTTGGTGCATCCGGCATTACTGGTTGCAATAGGGCGGCAATTATCCGCAGGCTCTTTGCCAAGTGCGTCATCACATCAGAAAGTTCCGCCTTCTTCGCCTCATCTTTGGCTAAAACCCATGGTTCAGTTTCGTCAATGTACTTGTTCGCCCGGGCTACTAACTTCCAAACGGCCGCCAGCGCTTCAGCAAAGTGTGTCTTGTCCATTGCTTCCTTGTATTCAGCAATCACATCCGTTGCCGTTTGTTCTAGAGAAGCATCAACCGGCATCGTGGCTTCATTATTGCCACTAAGCTGCCCGTCTTGATACTTGTTGATCATTGCCACGGTCCGGTTTAAGAGGTTCCCCAGGTCGTTAGCCAGGTCAAAGTTGACCTTGTCCACGAAGTCCTCAGGGCTGAAGACCCCATCGTTACCAAACGGCATTGCCCGCAACAGGTAGTAACGGGTAGCATCCAGGCCGTAACGGTCAACTAACGTTTCGGGGTAGATAACGTTCCCCTTGGACTTGGACATCTTCCCGTCCTTCATTGTTAACCAACCGTGCCCAATGACGTGCTTAGGCAGTGGTAGGCCGAGGGCGTGAAGCATAATTGGCCAGTAAATCGTGTGGAAGCGTACGATTTCCTTACCCACCATGTGAACATCAGCTGGCCAGTACTTCTTAAAGAGACTATCATCATCTGAGCCGTAACCGGGGGCCGTAATATAGTTAGACAAGGCATCAATCCAAACGTAGACCACGTGCTTAGGGTCGTTTGGCACCTTAACACCCCAGTTAAAGGAGGTCCGGGTAACCGCTAAGTCCTCAAGGCCCGGCTTTAAGAAGTTGTTTACCATTTCATTCATCCGCGTATGTGGTTCGATGAAGTCCGGGTGTTCCTTGTAGTAGTTCATTAGCCAGTCCGCGTACTTGCTCATCTTGAAGAAGTAAGATTCTTCCTTAACCAGTTGAACTTCATGGCCGGATGGGGCCTTCCCCCCGATAACCTTACCGTTGTCATCACGGTAAACTTCCGCCAGTTGACTTTCCGTAAAGTACTCTTCATCATCCACTGAGTACCAACCGGTGTATTCACCCTTGTAAATATCTCCCTGGTCAACAAACTGCTGGAAGATCTTCTGAACTGCCTTTTCGTGGTAGTCATCCGTCGTCCGGATAAACTTATCATTGGTAATCTTCAATGTCTTCCATAATTTCTTAATGCCCGCTGCCATTTGGTCAACGTACTCTTGGGGGTGCATCCCTAGCTTATCGGCCTTTTGTTCAATCTTTAGACCGTGTTCATCAGTTCCTGTTAGAAAGAAGACGTCGTAGCCGTTAAGCCGTTTGAAACGTGCTTCTGCATCACAGGCAACGGTCGTGTAGGAGTTACCGATGTGCAGTTTACCAGATGGATAGTAAATCGGTGTCGTAATGTAATAAGTTGGTTTTTGTGTAGCCATATGAGGCCCCTCTTTCTCTTATATATTTAAGACTGTATTGACGTTTAGTATAGCATAAACAAACTAGTAATGGTGCGGACCAGCTAAACTAAAAGAGGTCAAGTTGTTCCGGTGACCGTGGTGCTAGTCCGTCAAAGTGAACCCCCATTATCTTTTGCAACTGCAGGGCGTTGGGGGCGGCATCCTGGCCGGAATTATTATTAAAAATAACGCAAACCTCTTTTGGCTGGGGTGTCAAATTGTTAATGGCGTGGGCAAACTGGGTTAATTCCTCTGGAGAATAACGATACAGGGTCCGCGTTTTGCGCCAACTCTTATCCTGGTTAGCCCACCCCTGTTTGTTGCGACCATGCAGGCGGAGCATTACCAGGTCCGGGTTAGTGGTCACTAACTTAAACGGTACCGTCGTCACCTGGTCATGCGGTTCATCTGCTGCTACTAGGGTAAAGTGGAGGTCCTGGCAGTAACTGAGCAAAGAGTCAACCACCCCCGGCTGGTACCAGGTATCATTACGCAATTCCAGTGCCACGGGGAGGTTGCCCAGCCAGGAGCGAACTAACTTAAGGTATTCGATGTCAGCAACACTGGCGTCAAAGTACGGTGGGAACTGAAAAAGGATCGTCTTTAACTGACCACTAGCAACCAAAGGGGCAATCGTTCGCCGGTACTGGTTAAAGAGCTGCTCCACGGCCCCTTTTTCCTGCCCACGCCGGTGAAGGGTCATCCCCTGGTTGGCCTTAATAATAAACTGGAAGTTTTCCGGAACCGCCGCTAACCAATTTTGCAGGGTACTCATCTGGGGAAGCGCGTAAAAGAAGGTATCCACTTCCACCGTTGGAAAGTGCTGGGCGTACTCGTTTAGAGTTACCGGACGCTGCTCACCGTGAATTAGCGCCGGGTGTTCCGTCCAGGTCGTTGTTCCCATCGTAATTTTTACTACCATTTTTCTCCTCCTATCGTCACCCAGGTATAAAGGCTCCGCCACTGCCGACTAGCTTCAATTCTAAGCAAATTACTTAGTAAATTCTTAGAATTCCGCAAAAAATATATATTCATTATTCACGGCTAGATTGCCTTATGTAGCAACAAGTATGCACCTATCGGCTGCGATTATGCATTTAAGCTAATTAATCAACCAAATTTATACATTTCAAAAATGAGCAAGTGAGCAAAGGGCCTTTGAATTCAGTGATTGTAATGGTATCTTAAGGGTGGAAAATATGAAGGGAGCGATCACAATGCTACTAAATTCAAAGTTCTTTGGTACTCGTAAAGGCAACCGGTCCACTAAGAATCGTAAAGGTTCAGTGGTATTACCCATCAAGATTGATGGTAAGGTCGTTATCTACGCATAAAGTAAGTGAGAATGATTCCCACGATTCTAATAGACCTCCAGTAGTCGGAAGCAGCCGATTGCTGGAGGTCTTTTTATTATTACTGCTAGCTCTTAACTTAGGCTGGCTAACTGTTTCTTTAACGCTGCCGCCTGAAGCTCTACCACACTATTACCATTAAAGCGGGCAAATGCCAATGTCTCAGCCAGTAGGTCGTTTACCTGCGATGAGGGTGCTCCTGCTTGGAGGGCATTATTAGCAGCTAATAACTTGGCCCGGGGCATTAGGTAGGTCTCATACCGCCCTGCACAGAGGGTCGTCACCCGCTGTAAAAAGCGGTTACTACTGTCCAGGCGGTCACGAAGGGCCTGATATTCAGCGACATAGTACAGCATCATCACTAACCGATTATACTGAACCGTGGTCAACGTCCGGAGCTTTTTCGGGTTGCTAACCCGTTGGTTGAGATACTTGATTACCTTAGTAAAGAAGAATTCAGCATCCCCGAGCCGATTCTTACGGGCATACAGGATGCCAAAGCCTAAGTAGGCCAGCTGTGAAAAGATGGTCTCGTGTTGCTCATCCAACTTATCCAAAATTTGGGTAAAGTCAAAGGTGGTCGTGGCCGTTTGGTTACTAGTCAGGGTATCAATCATCCCTTTCAGGTAATAGTACTGCATCTGCCGTTTGAAGTTCGGCAAAGAGGCCACATCAACCGTCGCCAACTTTTGAATCGCGGCCGGGAAGCGTTCGGCAATCAGTAGTTGTTCAACCTGGTCAAGCGGGTGAACACGCCGCGGCCGGGCCGCTGGTTGCCCACTGAGGTCCCCGATGGTAATCCCCAATCGTTTACACAGTTGGCTAAGAATCTTAACCGATGGCACCCTTCCCCGGTTCTCAAACTTACTCAGGGTGGACTGAGTACAGATACCGGTACAAAGTTCCGTTTGTGAGATTCCTAACCGTTTACGTTGCTGAATAAATCGCTGAATATCCATTCATTGTCCCGTTCCTTTATTCGTGTAAGCCTAAGGCGATTTTGGCGAACCGACTCATCCGGTCAATTCCCCAAACTGGTTCCCAAACCAGGTTGATCTTGCAATCATTAACCCCATCAACCGAGGTAGCCGCCTCGGTAATGGCATCATTTAAGAAGTCGCCCA
Source organism: Limosilactobacillus sp. (assembly GCF_051873035.1). GTDB lineage: Bacteria > Bacillota > Bacilli > Lactobacillales > Lactobacillaceae > Limosilactobacillus. The sequence continues at coordinate 17,833 of NZ_JBJEEL010000078.1, read as the reverse complement.
GTGGACACCCCATCGTGGTTAAGGTCATCGTAATCGTACAGTGACCATCATCGTCTACGTCAACGTCGTAAATTAAGCCGAGGTTGACCAGGTCAATCCCTAGTTCTGGATCAATCACCTTTTCTAGGGCCCCCATTACATCGTCTTCTACGGGTGAAAGTTGTTTTTCCTCGTCCGCCATTGTGACGCCTCCTTTTTAACCAATTGAACCTTCCATTTCAAAACTAATCAGCCGGTTTAACTCAACCGCATACTCCATCGGGAGCTGCTTGGTAAATGGTTCCACGAAGCCCATGATGATCATTTCAGTCGCCTTGGCCTCGGAAATTCCCCGACTCATCAGGTAGTAAAGCTGCTCTTCTGAAATCTTTGAAACCTTCGCTTCGTGCTCCATTGCTACGTGCGCATTGTCAATTTCGTTGTACGGAATCGTGTCCGAAGAGGACTGATCATCCATGATGATCGTATCACACTCCACGTGGGCCTTGGAACCATCCGCCTTCTTAGTAAAACGAACCGTCCCCCGGTAATCGGTCGAACCACCGGTCTTAGCAATCGACTTCGAAACGATGGAACTAGACGTGTTCTTGGCGTTATGGATCATCCGGGCACCGGAGTCCTGGTGGATACCATTACTTGCCACCGCGATTGACAGCATCGTTCCCCGGGCACCTTCACCGTTCAGGTAGACACTTGGGTACTTCATCGTGACCTTCGAACCGAGGTTACCGTCAACCCACTCCATCGTGGCGTTTTCAGCGGCGGCTGCCCGCTTAGTTTCTAGGCTGTAAACATTATCGGACCAGTTTTGAATGGTCGTGTACCGGCAGTAGGCATCCTTGCAGACGTTAACTTCCACAACGGCCGCGTGCAAACTATCAGAAGAGTAATTTGGTGCCGTACACCCTTCGACATAGTCCACACTCGCTCCCTCATCAACAATGATCAGGGTCCGTTCGAACTGACCAGTATTTTCGGCGTTCAGACGGAAGTAGGACTGGATTGGCGTCTTGGTCTTAACACCCTTTGGTACGTAAATGAAGGAGCCCCCGGACCAAACAGCGGCGTTTAGAGCGGCAAACTTATTATCAGTTGGCTGAACCAGCTTACCGAACCACTTCTTGAAGAGGTCTGGGTATTCCCGCAGCGCCGTATCGGTATCGGTAAAGATAATCCCCAGCTTAGCAAATTCATTCTTCATGTTGTGGTAAACCACTTCGGATTCATACTGGGCCGATGAACCCGCCAGGTACTTCCGTTCTGCTTCCGGAACCCCTAACCGGTCAAATGTCTTCTTCAGGTCTTCTGGAACATCCTTCCAGTCCCGGAACTTTTTGTCGGTCATCTTTTGGTAGTACAACATGTTTTTCAGGTCCAACTTTGATAGGTCTGGACCAAACTTAGGCATCGGCAGTTTCTTATAGATATGGTAGGCCTTCAACCGGTAGTCCAGCATCCATTGCGGTTCATGCTTTTCAGCTGAAATTTGCCGGACAACGTCTTCGGTTAGTCCCCGTCCAGTGGAATAGACTGGCTTTACATCATCGTGAAAACCATATTCGTAATTTTCATCGCCACTTACGATGCTTGCTGCATCATCGCTCATTACTCTTCCTCCTCATCATCGTTTTTCAACAGTGCCCGTTGGAGTGCCCACCAAGAAATCGTGGCACACTTAATTCGGGCCGGAAACTCCATAATACTGGTTAAGATCTGGGCATCACCCAGTTTTTCCAGGTCGGACTGGGGGTGCTCTTTACCGATTGCCGTATCAGAGAAGGTCTTGGCCATATCAAGTGCTTCCTCAACCGTCTTTCCCTTTACGGCCTCCGTCATCATGCTGGCTGAGGCTTGGCTAATCGTACAACCTGATCCGGTATAACCAATGTTTTTGATCCGACCGTCTTGAACATCAACCGCAACGTTAATAGTATCGCCACAGGTTGGGTTGTGAACCGTCATCTTGTTAGTTGCATCCGGAATATCGTGCTTGTTATGCGGGTGGTTAGCGTGGTCCAAAATCACTTCCCGGTATAATCCATTTAACTTAGATAGTCCCACCGTCAAAGAACTCCTTTGTTGCCTTAATGGCATTGATTAATTGATCTGCATCTTGCTTGGTATTGTAGAAGTAAAAGCTGGCCCGTGAAGTTGCACTAACTCCCAGTGCTTCCATCAATGGCTGTGCACAGTGGTGGCCAGCACGGACCGCTACCCCTTCAGCATCAAGGGCCGTTGCGACATCATGCGGGTGGAGGTTAGCCATGTTAAAGGCAATGACCCCCGTGTGCTGTTTCGGATCCTGGGGTCCATAAACCGTAACGTACGGGAGCGCCTCCAGCTTTGGTAAGACGTAGTCGACCAACTCCTGCTCCTTAGCCGCGACCTTATCCATGCCGATCTTTTCCAGGTAATCAACCGCGGTACCGAGGGCAATCGCTCCGGCAATGTTTTGGGTTCCGGCCTCAAATTTAAATGGAATGTCCGCAAATTCTGTCCGGTCACGGTGAACGGAGCTGATCATTTCACCACCGTACTGGTATGGGGGCATTTTTCTTAGTAATTCCTTCTTGCCATACAGGACACCGATCCCGGTTGGCCCCATCATCTTATGACCAGAGAAGGCATAGAAATCAACATCGAGATCTTGAACATCTACTGGCATGTGGGGAACCGATTGGGCACCATCACCAACCAGTACCGCACCATGCTGGTGGGCTAACTTGGCTAGTTCCTTCAGCGGGTTTACGGTTCCCAGGACATTGCTAGCATGAGCAATGGCAACGATCTTTGTCTTATCGGTAATCTTCTTGGCAGCGTCGGCCATGTCGAGGGTTCCTTCCGGAGTCAACTCGATGTACTTAAGCGTCGCGTGCTTCTTAATAGCTAACTGTTGCCAAGGGATCAGGTTACTGTGGTGTTCCATGATGGAAATTACAATTTCATCACCGGCCTGGATATTTTCTTCTCCGTAGGTGGAAGCAACCAGGTTAAGGCCATCGGTACACCCCTTAGTAAAGATGATTTCCCGGTTATCGGCCGCGTTGATAAAGTGTTGCATCTTCTTACGGGCTTCCTCATACTGTGCCGTTGCCCGTTCCGCTAGCGTGTGCACACCACGGTGAACATTAGCATTATCATGTTCGTAAAATTCGACCAAGCGTTGAACCACCTGCCGTGGCTTTTGCGCTGTGGCGGCATTATCAAGGTAGGCAAGGCGTTCGCCATTTACCTTTTGATCCAAGATGGGGAAATCGGTGGTGTAATTATTGGTATTGTTGGCCATCAGTAAGCTTCCTTTCCAGAATATCTACAAGTTTATTGCGTACGTCGGCCGCTGGAATGGCACTCAAGACGGCACCCAAGAAGCCCCGGATAACCATCCGTTCCGCCTGCTTACGTGGGATCCCCCGACTCATCAGGTAGTACATCTGGTGGGGGTCAACGGGACCGACACTGGCAGCGTGCCCGGCCTCAACATCATTTTCATCAATCAGCAGGATCGGGTTAGCGTCACCACGGGCCTTATCAGACATAATCAAAACCCGGTTTTGCTGGTCCGCCTTGGAACCATGGGCGCCGTGGATAATTTGTCCAATCCCATTGAAGATTAGTTCGGAGTTTTCCAGGATAACACCCCGCTGGTTAATCAGCCCGGTAGTGTGTTTACCATGGTTGGTAACCCGGTTGTTAACCCCTACTTCTTGGTGCCGGGTCGTTACGGCGATCATCTTGGAGTTAGCGTAACCACCTTCACCCAGCAGCTCGGAGTCCATATCACCAACCGTGTCACCGTCGTTCATCAGGCCAACTGCCCATTCCACGTGGGCATCCCGACCAATATCGGCCCGCCGCTTGAAGTAGGTATGGGTGCTGGCACCGAGTTCATCAAGTGAAGAAAAGTCAATCTCACTGTTATCCCGGGCGATCAACTCAATCATCATGTTAGCAGGATTAGTATGGTCACCAACCGTCGTCAGGTGCTGGATAAATTTAACCTTGCTCCCCCGGTCAGCGACAACCAAGATATGAGAAATTAATGGTTCGTCCTGGGTATTATCCTGAACCAACTCGGCCTCAATTGGCTTTTCAATTACGACGTCCTTTGGTACGTAGAGGAAAAGTCCCGCATTCAGGTAGGCCTCGTGATAGGCGGTAAGGAGGTTTTCGTCCGCCTTAATGGCCGTCATAAAGTAGCGTTCAAAGAGGTCGGCGTGCTCACGGGCGGCCGTGAAGATGTCCGTTAAGATAACTCCTGCCGCCTTGAGCTTATCTGGAATGTGAATATTAACGGTCGTTTGACCAACCTGGGTCACCCGGATGACTTCATCATCCGGTGCCAGCTGCTCAAGATCCGTTGCGGAGTCAACCCAGCGCAGCGGCTGGTCTGCAATTAATGGCCAATCATGAAACTTAAAGCGTTGCATTCGTGGGAGCCGTAGCTTGGTCATCAGCTCACGCGCGGCTAAACGACGCTGCAAGAGCTGGTCGGGCTCATTATTTTGCTGACTAGCTTGGGTCAGCTGTTCCTTTGCTTTTGCTAAATCAGTCATCTCAGCACCCCCTAGTCCTCGTCATCAACTAGTTTGATGTCTAGACCTAGTTCGTCACGCAAGCCAGCGTAACCTTCGTCTTCAAGCTTCTTAGCTAGGTCTGGGCCACCGGTCTTAACAATTTGACCATCCATCATTACGTGAACGGTGTCTGGAACAATGTAGTTAAGCAGCCGTTGGTAGTGGGTGATGATTAAAGAACCAAAGTTGTCACCGCGCATTGAGTTAACCCCTTTGGAAACAACCTTTAAGGCATCAATATCAAGGCCGGAGTCAATTTCGTCCAGGATAGCGAAGGTTGGCTCAATCATCAGTAACTGGAGGATTTCGTTCCGCTTCTTTTCACCACCGGAGAAGCCTTCATTCAGGTAACGTTCCGTCATCTTTTGACTCATGTCCAGGAGTGCCAGGTTCTTATCCAGTTTCTTAATGAAGTCCATCACTGAAATCTGGTCGTCTTCCGGACGGCGGGCATTGATCGCGGCCCGTAAGAATTCGGCGTTCGTTACCCCTTGGATTTCTGCCGGGTACTGCATTGCCAGGAAGAGCCCCTTCCGTGCCCGTTCATCAACCGGCATTCCAACAATGCTCTCACCGTTTAAGAGGATGTCACCCTGGGTTACCTTGTAGCCTGGTTGCCCCATAATGGTCTGGGAAAGCGTCGACTTACCAGTCCCGTTTGGCCCCATGATGGCGTGAATTTCGCCCGTCTTCATCTTGAGGTTAACACCCTTCAGGATTTCTTTTTCCTTCTTACTTTCTTCGTCCTTTACTGAAACATGTAAATCACGCACTTCAAGTGTGGCCATTTGCAAAGCATCCCCTTAAATAATATTCCAAAATATTCGTAAAGAATTTTGGTTAAAAATTGTACACTTACATTATAACCGAATATTTTCAAAATGAAACTTCACATTTAATTATTTTTCAAGCGTTTACAACGGAGTATAATATAACTATAAATATGTGGTTTTTATATACTTTTGGAATATTAGTTTGATCATAAGGGTGATAATATGAACAGTCGCAAATACATACTCCATTCCTTTAACTGTCTTAATGAACCGACGGCTAACCGGCTCCATAATATGGGGCTCTGCGAAGGGTGTCCGATTAAGGTTATTCGCCGCTACCCCTTCCACGGTCCGGTAATTATTGAAAATAATAACCAGCGGATCGGCATTCGCTACCACGACTTTGCTGCTTTAACGGAGGTTGAAGTTTAATATGCCAAACGTCGCCTTAATTGGTAACCCCAACACTGGAAAGACCACGCTTTTTAACTCCCTTACCGATAAGTACGCCTACGTGGGTAACTGGACGGGGGTCACGGTTGAAAAAAAGGTCGGTACCCTTAAAGATTCCGCAATTCAAGTGGTTGACCTCCCCGGGGCTTACTCATTAAACCCGCTAACCAAAGACGAGGCGGTCGTAACCACCTACCTATTGCATAACCGTCCCGACCTGGTTCTCAATATTACTAACGCTAGTCAATTAAAGCGGAACCTCTTACTAACAATCGAGGTTCTTGAACGAGGAATTCCGGTTATCTTGATTTTAAACATGATTGATGACCTCCGCCGGGCCGGTAAGGCTTACAACCTGGACCTCATTAAAGACCGGCTAGGCTGTCAGGTGATTACTACTAACGCCCGTGGCCATCGCGGAATTAAGGAACTCCGCCAGCAGATTTTAAACTACCAGCAGGTTCCCCAAAATACTTTCCAATTAGACTACCCGGCCATGCTCCAGCAGGCAATTCGGCAAGCAACCGAAAGCCTGGTTGCTGACTTTGACTACCAGCCGGCGGCCGCCCGGTGGCTAACGATTCAGTTTATTAGTCAAAACAAGGCCATCCGTCAGTTTGCCACGCAAAAGAAACTGACGCCCCTGCTCAGTCAGCAGAAGTACTACGATGCGCAAAAGTTTGCCGATAAGATTTACAATACCCGGCTTAGTTTCATCGAGCAGTTACTAAAGGACGCTGCTGAAACCGGTCAAAATAAGAAGCAGCCCGAACTAACCAGTAAGATTGATAAGGTCGTTACGAACCCGATCCTCGGGCTACCGATTTTTGCCGGGATCTTCTTCCTAATGTTTAAGCTTTCCTTTGACTGGGTGGGAACCCCCTTGTCGGATGCACTGGACTGGTTTCTTTCCGTCCCCGTTTCCAACACGGCCAACCACCTCTTAATTGAACTCGGTGCCATGCCGGCGTTACGGTCGTTGATCGTCAACGGGATCATCGCCGGGGTTGGTGGGGTGTTGGCCTTCATTCCCCAGATTTTCACCCTGTTTGCCTGCATTTCGCTTCTTGAAGATTCTGGCTATATGGCCCGGGCCGCCTTGGTGACGGACCGGCTAATGCAGTTTATCGGGTTAAACGGGAAGTCATTCATCCCCCTAATTATCGGTTTTGGCTGTAACGTCACGGGGATTATGGCCGCCCGGACAATTGAACAGCCAAAGGAACGGTTAGTCACCACCCTGATTATGCCGTTCATGAGCTGTTCGGCCCGGCTGCCAATCTACAGCCTGATTGTCGCCGCCTTTTTCCCTAAGCACCAGGCGCTGATCGTCCTTTCTATCTACTTCCTAGGAATTGTGATTGCACTCTTGGGGGCGAAACTCTACCAAACTCTCTTCCACGTTAAGGAACGGTCAGTCTTTATCATCGAGCTGCCGGAATACCACTTACCCCGCCTCGATATTATCTGGCACGGTACTTGGGATAAGGGAAAAGGGTTCATCAAAAAGGCCGGGACAATTATCTTTGCCGGTACCGTCTTGATCTGGTTGCTGTCCAGCTTTGGGCCAAGCGGCTTTGTTACCGACTCAACCAGAAGTTTTGCCGCCCTGTTGGGGCACAGCCTGGTACCAATCTTTAAGCCGATTGGGATCGTCCAGTGGCAGGCCATCAGTGCCCTCTTCACCGGGGTACTGGCCAAGGAAGTTATTACCTCTAGCATGATGGTAATGTTCCACACCAGCAGCAAGGCCGTCTTAATCACCGCCCTGGGGCAATTCATGAGTCCCGTGGCAGCATACGCGATGATGGCGTTTGTCCTTTTATACATCCCATGTTTTGCCACCCTGGCAACGATTAAAGAAGAGACCGGCTCGGCCAAGTGGATGTTCTTCTCAATTATTTCCAGCTTTATCATTGCCTACGTTACCGCCTTCATTCTTTTTCAGGTTGGGTCATTAATCTTTTAGGAGAATCAAATCATGAAAATGCTTATTAACCTGCTAATTATTATTGCAATTATCGCCGTGGCCGTTTGGGTAATTATCCGTACTTTCAAGAAGGTCAAAACCGGTGGTAAATGTGCCGCCTGTGATTACGACTGTGAGCTCAAACGACTCAAGGATAAGAAAGATCACCAAGCAATTTAAGTTATAAAAGGGGCTGTGACATAAGTTCCTCTACATGGATCAAAAGCAAATAACGCGGTATATAAATGGGGCCCAAAGTCCGGCAAAAGCCGAACTCTGGGCCCCTATTTATGCTCGCGGGGAGCGTAACCACTCCCCACGCCTTTTTATTACATATTTTTAATCAGGATCCTTCAGTGATTTACCACTCTGCTTAGCGTTAAATTCTGCAAAGATCTGTTTAATTTGCTGGTATTCATCACTCGTTAATTCAACCTGCATTGCCTTAGCATTGCTGATTACCTGGTCTGCCCGCTTAGCTCCCGGAATGACCGCCGTGATCAGCGGATTCTGTAAGTACCATGCCAGGATCGTCTGGGCAACCGTTGCCTGGTGCCGGTCCGCGATTGGCCGTACCTTATTAACTGCTGCCAGGATGGCACTGTAACGTGGTTCCTTAAAGTCGGCCATTTGGCTCCGGATGTCATCATCAGGGAAGGTAACGTCTTGACTATACTTCCCCGTCAATAGGCCCGAGGCCAGTGGGAAGTAGGGAACAAAACCAATTTGGTTGTTATGAAGGTAGTCGAGCGTCCCATCGGTTAAGTGGTCCTGGTGAAGGAGGCTGAATTCATCTTCCACCACGTCCACGTAGCCATCCGCATTGGCTTCCTTAATTTGGTCGAGGCTAAAGTTAGAAAGCCCAATGGCCCGGATCTTGCCTTGCTCCCGTAACCGTTGCAGAGCACCAACCGCTTCGGCCTTTGGCGTATCATGATCCGGGAAGTGGATGTAGTAAATATCGATATAGTCAGTTCCCAGCCGTTCCAGGCTCTTATTAACCTGCTCCGTCAAAAACTTCGGGTCATTGTTAATGATTTCTTCGCCGGTAGAGGTATCTTGTGCCCCCTTAGTGGCAATCACAATCTTGTCCCGGTCGTGCTTTTTCACTACTTCACCGACTAATTCTTCAGAGTGGCCCAGACCATAAACATAGGCCGTATCAAGTAAGTTAATCCCGTTAGCCAGTGCAGCGTCAACTAGCTTTCGACCATCATCGTCAGACAGGTCCGGAAAGAGGTTGTAACCACCAACCGCATTGGTCCCTAGTCCAAGGGGATTCGCCTTAACATCTGAGTGGCCAAACTTAACAGCTTCTACCATAATTTTATTCTCCTTTCACTGAAAAATAACACCATTTCCCTCATTATACCGGTTTCGACCGTTTTTGACGATTGTTTTGCAACGACCTTAAGGAATTTCGTAACTTAAGTCCGCCCTATCATCCAAAGGCCAGCAACGTGACTAAAAAAATAGTTTCAAGCATTCGGCTAAACCGAGCACTTGAAACTATTTTGATAGGACTAGGAAGTTATGAATAACCTTTTAACCTTTAAACCTTTAACTCAGCAAAGAACTTAGTGGCGTCTTCTTGAACCATTTCAAAGTCAAAGGAGAACTGTAACTTCTGCCGGTTAATCGCAATCACCCGGGCATTTTCATTCCGGTACTCTAACAGGCCAGCAAATGGATAAACCTTCATTGAGGTCCCTACAATCACTACTAGGTCTGCGTTTTGCATCGCCTTAACCGCATTAATAATGTTTTGCTGCTTAATCCCCTCATCATAGAGGACAATGTCAGGGCGTAACGGGCCACCATCTAGTTTGTGAATACGGCTCTTCAAATACTCGTCTACAGGGGCCGCCTGCCCACACTGCTCACAGTAAACGTGGTAGAGGTTCCCGTGAAAATCTACTAGGTGCTTGGTTCCCGCTTCCTCATAGAGGTTATCGATATTCTGCGTAATGACCGTTGCCCGATCTTGTTGAGTCAACGCCGCCTGCTTTTCATGAATCACGTTTGGCTTGGCATCCGGGAAATAGAGGTTCTTCTTACAGAACTCATAAAAGCCTTCCGGATCACTAGCAAAGTAACGATGACTGAGGTAGTATTCGGCGTTTTGGTTTTGCGAATACAGACCGTTGGCGGAACGGAAATCTGGAATACCCGAAGCGGTTGAAACCCCGGCCCCGGTTAAGAAGACGATGTGCTTGGCATCATCAAATGCTGATTGAATCTGTGTATCCATCAGATCACTTCCTTACAATATACGGGATACTGTGTTGTTCCAAAAACTCCTTGACTGGCTGTACGTACAGTCGCTTGAATTCGGCTGGTGTCTCCGGGTTCGGTGCCGGCATCGTAAACGAGTTTTGCCCGTCACTCCGTCGAATTCCTACGTAAGCCCGCTTACTTGTCCCCCGCTCCTTCATGTCAGAGTGGTAAATTTCAAAGACCTGACGAAGACTGAGCCGCAATTGGCGCTCACTCAGTACCGGTGAAAGGGTCGTATATTCGTTATTGTGTAGTGCCGGCAGTCCCCATTCTTGCATCTGCTGGTCAAAGAGGGAGTAAATTTTGATAATTGACCGTCGCATGTCAAATGGTGACTTAATCGGTTTAGTAACGACCTGCTGGTAAATCTTCTGGGCCGCTGCTAGTGCTTCCGGATACTGCTCCTTCAGATGGGCCTCGTATTTGCTAAAGTGGTCCCCATAAAAGACGAGGGCATCCAAAAGGGTTAAGAGCAGCAAAGTCTTTTCTTCATCGTCTTGGCCACCCTCCGGCGTCAAGGTGTGGTCAATCCCCTTGAGGTACTCCTCTTCGATGGTCTCATCAATCAAACCGTGCTTTCGTTGTTCAGCCACCACCACCCGGTGCATCGCTACGTTATACAGGTCGGTCGACATGATCATCATTTGTTCATCCAACTGTTTGTCACCTAATGATAGTTGGAAGAAGATCTGTGGGAACCCGCGAAGAAGCATCAGCAGGTGCAACAATTCATGCGAGGCCGTGTAGTTGGGCGCCGTCAGATCGGTAACAATAATAAATAGGCCACCAGGGAGCGTCTTTTGTTCGGCCTGGTCATGGCGAACATAACCAGCTTTTTTACCATGGAACTGGACAAAGACCGTTCCTTCAGGGTACAGGTCATTAACCTGCTTTAACAACTCCTGGCTGGCCGCATTCAATTTGATTTCTTCACTCATGCAACTAATCCTTCCTTAACTCTTTTAAAACTCGTTCGGCTAACGCCCGGTCGACATGCTGGTAGTTGGCTAACCGTTTAGTTACCAGCGGTACTTCTGCGGGTGTCGCACCAACACTTACCGCCAGCGACCGGCACTGGAGCTTCATGTGCCCCGCTTGGATACCGGAACTGGCTAGTGCGCGTAAAGCCGCTAAGTTCTGGGCTAGCCCCACACTAGCCGTTACCGCTGCCAGCTCCTCCGCACTTTTAATTCCACTGATCGCGTAATTAGCCTTGGTTAATGCATTGAGGCCAATTGAGCCCCCCACAACACCAACCGGTAGTGGTAGGGTTAGGTGACCAACCAGCTGCTGATTATCAACCGTCCAGGTACTAAGACCCCGATATTGACCATCCCGGGCCGCATAGGCGTGAGCACCGGCCTCGATAGCCCGCCAGTCATTGCCAGTCGCAATCATGACGGCATCGATACCATTCATGATTCCCTTGTTGTGGGTGGTGGCACGGTAGGGATCAACCTGGGCAAGAGCGCTCAGTTGGGCCATCCGGTTGGCCACCTTCTCCCCCACCATCGTCCGCGTGGTTAACTGAGAAAAGTCAACCCGGCATTCCACCGTCTGCAGGCTACTAGTGGCATAGTTGCTAAGGATAGCCGTTAAAACATTAAAGCCGTGGTCGCTAAGCCAACGTCCAACGGCCTCAGCCATCGTGTTAACACTGTTAGCTCCCATTGCTTGGCAAACATCAATGCTTAAGTCAACGCTAATAAACTGCCCCGGTGTCCGCAAACTAACGCTCTGGGCACCACCACCCCGCCGTTTCATGGACGGGTGCGCTTGATTAGCAACTGCAATCAGGTCGGCCTGGTGGGCCCGCAACCACTTTAGGTCCGCACTCACCTGTCCCGGGTGGGGAACTAACACTACCTGTCCCACGAGCGCCCGTTGTTGGTGGTGGGCATTAAACCCTCCTGACCGGGCTACCCGCTGGGCCCCATTACTGGCGGCAGCAATAACAGATGGCTCTTCCACCACCATTGGGACTTGGTAGTCAGTACCATTGACCCGTAAGCCAAGGGCCACCCCTTCTGGTAGCCGGTAATCAGTTAGATAGTTTTCCACTAACTGGTTGCCAAGTACCGAGGCCTGGTCCGTCAATAACTGCTGGACAGCCGGTGAAAGCTGCCGGGCCGCTGTTAGGCGGGCACGGCGCTCAGCCGGGCTAAGCTTATAAAAACCATGTTGCCAATCACTCATGCTTTTGCTTCCTTTGGTTGACGTATTCCGTGATAATCCCCTCACGGACACCGCTCTCCGAAAAGATTACCCGGCCATCACTATTCCGCTGTAACAGGCTGATTAGGGGTAACATCCCCCCGATAATAATATCGGCCCGGTCCGGCTCCAAGCCCGGCATCTTCTTCCGCTGGGACAAATTACGGTTCAACAGTTCCCGATAGGTCGCGTAGACCGCCCGTGAACTGAGCTGGTAACCGTGGATTGACCGGCGGTGGTGCCGGTGGTGATACGCCCAGGCCATCCGGGCAAGAGTCCGGTTAGCTCCACCTAGTAAGACAATCGGTACCCGGGTTGCATACCGCATCCACGGGATCTTCTTCAACCGGTCATTCATCGCGACTTGGGCCCGAAAGAGGTCCGCCGAGCGAACATAACCATTCAAATGGAACTGCTCGGAAAGGTTTACCGCACCAACTGGGATCGAGATCAAGTCCCGCGCCCGGCGCTGCTGAACTAAGACCAATTCGCAGCTTGCACCACCAACATCTAAAATCAAACAGTGGTTAAGCTTAAGGGTCCGAATCACCCCTAAGTAGTCGTAATATGCCTCTTTTTTCCCGGATAGGACCTGGAGCTTGATGCCCACTTCTCGTTGGACCCGTTCCAAGAACTCCTGACGGTTCCGTGCCTGCCGGACCGCTGCCGTAGTAATGGCCCGTACCTTAACGTTTGGTACTTCTTCATAGAGACGCTTAAAGCGTTTCAATGCTTCAATGGTCCGATCCATTGCGGCTGCTTGCAGGACTTTTTCACGTCCCATTCCTTCCGAGAGGCGGGTGTTTTCCTTTACCCGCCTAATTTCTCGAAAGCGACCGTCCGGCGCAATCTCTGTAATTGCCATTCGCGCCGAGTTAGAGCCGAGGTCAACAATTGCGAGGTTTTCCACTATTTTCACCTCCGCTACGATAAATTTTATTTCGAAAAAAACTATCCTCTTTATGTTACCATGTTCCGTCCCGTGAAACACTAATAAGAATAGCAGTAGCGGATTTTTTTGCTAAAACTTTCGGCGCCAACGGAACCGGTTATTGCAGTTCACGGACAGACAGCCGATCGGGAACGTTGTAAACCTTCGGCATGGTCCAGTCCAGCATTGCATCCGTTAGGCGCAGTTTGGTGGTGTCACCGCGGTGGTAAGACTGGAAGTAGTATTCCCGGTCCTCGGCCACGGCCACCGACCGGTAGACCGAGTAAGTTGGCTGGTGACGGCGGTTTTGGGGAACCGTGACACTATCCAGCAGGTGAAACTCACTCGCAATTCCACTCAGCTTATCGGCCGGAACATCTGACCGCTCCCGCAGGTAGGCCGCCCGAATGAAACGGGCACTTGGTGAATAATAGCCCGGTGGGTTGGCCTTCCCAGAAAGCCGGCCCGTGGTCACCCGGGGCGTATTTAGCGGTACTGTTCCCGCTGCAAACTCCGGAATAAAGTCAGGGCTATTAGTGACGACCCCCAACGGGTTATCGATGACCTTCATCGGGTAGCTGGTTGGTTCGATCACCACTACCCGGCCCGTACGGTCAGCCACCGCAAAGTGCATCTCTGACTTACCAAACTTAATGTCATTATGCACGTCACTCATCAGCTCAATTTCGGGTAGGTGGTCGATGAGGTCGGCTACCGACTTGAAGTTTCCTAAGATATAAAAGGCAAATTCGTAGGCTGCCAGTTGAACCTTGGTCGGGTCAGGGTGGTCAACCAGCTGGGCGCCGTTATCAAAGGTTAATTTCTGGGCCATTAGGCCATACTCATTCACCCCATCAGATACGTCCACCCGGTGTGCGGACAGGCTACCACCGCCGACTAAGGCATACCGGTTATGGTAAACGCGGTGGTGGTACACCGACTGCCAGGTAAAGTGGCGGGGAATAAATAGCGGCGATACCGCTAGAATTGGCCAGTCCATCGTCCGGGCCAACAGATGGGTATGGTCACTTGTTACTTGGTAGATACTTGTACACATTGTGTGGTCCTCCCTTCATCTAGTATCATCTTACCGGCCGACCGTCGTTTGCCCAAGCAAAAGGTCTCGGACAAAATAAAACGGGGGCGTGACATAATTCCCTTTATATAGATCAAAAGCGAACAACGCGGTACACAAATGAGGTCCAGAGCCCGGCAAAGCCGAACTCTGGACCTCTATTTGTGCTCGCGGGGGTTCGAAAACGAAGTCGTAACCGACTTCTGTCTCACTCCCGTTCAATTTGATGTTAGCCAAAGTAGTTAATTCCGATAGCGTCCCGGACTTCCTTTAAGGTCTGGTTAGCCACTTCATTGGCCTTAGCAGAACCTTCCTTTAGTACCTGGTCAACGTAATCAATGCTGGCCGCGTACTGTTCACGACGTTCACGAATTGGCTTTAATTCTGCCTGTAAGACATCATTCAAGTAGCGCTTGATCTTGACGTCACCAAGACCACCAGCCCGGTACTGTTCCTTTAACTTAGCCACTTGTTCCTTATCAGGATCAAAGATGTCTAAGTAGGTGAAGACGGTGTTACCTTCCACGTGTCCAGGGTCAGAGACCTTAATGTGGGTTGGGTCGGTGTACATTGACATAACCTTCTTTTGGATCGTGTCAGCATCATCAGACAGGTAAATGCAGTTGCCTAATGACTTACTCATCTTGGCATTGCCGTCCAGTCCAGGAATCCGGCCTTGGCCCTTTGGTGGGAAGACCCCTTCTGGTTCTACCAGGATATCGCGCTGGTAAATCCGGTTAAAGGTCCGTACAATTTCCCGTGTCTGTTCCAGCATTGGCTCTTGGTCATCACCAACCGGCACCGTATCCGCCTTAAAGGCTGTAATATCAGCAGCTTGGCTCACTGGGTAAATAAAGAAACCAGCCGGTACACTTTCCCCAAACTTCTTTTGCTTAATTTCGGTTTTTACAGTCGGGTTCCGCTTCAAGCGTGAGACCGTAACCAGGTTAAGGTAGTGCATGGTTAACTCGCTTAGGGCCGGGATTTGCGATTGAACTAGGATGGTCGACTTCTTAGGATCGATCCCAACTGCTAGGTAGTCTAACGCTACTTCATGTAGTGACCGCCGAATCTTTTCTGGATCACGAGCATTATCAGTCAATGCCTGCTGGTCAGCAATCATAATGTAGGTATCATACTTACCAGTGTTTTGTAGGGTTACCCGGTTTTTCAGCGAACCAACATAGTGACCAATGTGCAATTTACCCGTTGGCCGGTCACCAGTTAAAATCACGTGTTTCTTTTCTGCCATGATAATTCCTCCTTAAAGTTAAAAGCGCCCTATTAGTCAAACCAACTAATAGGACGCTTACGCGCGGTGCCACCTAAATTGCAAATAACTTGCCGCTCTTTATTATTATCAATGTTAAATCCAGTTCGCACCCTGGGGACCTTTGCACCAACCGTCCCTCGCTGTAACTCGTGCTACTTAATAAGTACATTTTAGCGATTTTTGGTTTAAAAGGCAAGTAACTACAGCAAACACTTGTTCCCTTCAAAAAGTCCCAGTATAATAAGATTAAAACTAACGAAAGGAGGGTATCCCCGTGGCCCGGACCTACTTAGCAATCGACCTCAAGTCTTTCTATGCTTCTGCAGAGTGCGCTGCCCACCACCTCAACCCTTTAACCACTAACCTCGTGGTGGCCGATGAGTCCCGCACTAGCAAAACCATTTGTTTGGCGGTTTCACCAGCATTAAAGCGCTTTGGTGTTCCCGGACGGCCCCGCCTCTTTGAAGTTGAACAGATCGTCGGTCGGCTGAACCGTGAACGAGCCAAGCACGCCCCCGGTCACCGCCTCAACCGGTATAAGTCAGTCTACCGTCCCCAGATCTTGAAAAATCCCCGCCTTAAAATCGGCTTTAAGATCGTCCCACCACGGATGTCTTATTACCTCCAAAAGAGCGCGGAAATCTATGAGATCTACCTCCGTTACCTACCACCGGAGAAGATCCACCCCTATTCAATCGATGAGGTACTAATGGACGTAACCGACTACTTGGCCGAGCACCAAGTTTCCGCGCACACCCTTGCTAAAGAAATTATCCAAACCATCCAGTTAGAGACGAAAATCACCGCGACCGCCGGGATCGGTACTAACCTCTACCTGGCCAAGGTCGCCATGGATATCGTAGCTAAGCGGATTCCTGCGGATAAGGATGGGGTCCGGATTGCCCAGATGGACGAAATGACTTACCGCCACTACCTTTGGGCCCACCAACCCCTCACCGATTTTTGGCGAGTTGGTCGGGGCTACGCTAAGCGCCTGGCCAAGCTTGGCCTTTATACAATGGGCGACATCGCCCGTTGCTCGTTGGGTAAGCTATCCGACCCGTTAAATGAGGAGGTCCTCTATCAGGAATTCGGTAAAAACGCCGAATTACTGATCGACCATGCCTGGGGGTTCGAGTCAACCACCATGGAGGATATCAAAAACTACCGGTCCGACCACCACGGGATCTACTCCAGTATTGTCCTCCCCAAGCCCTACCGTTACAGTGAAGGCCGCCTAGTCGTCCGTGAAATGGTCGACATGCTGAGCCTGCAAATGGTTAAACGGGACTTGGTGGCTGACCAATTTTCGCTCTCCGTCAACTATGATGTGCAAAGTCTCCACCAGGGTCACGGCTACCATGGTGCCACAACCACGGACTTTTACGGACGCGAAGTTCCCCATCCGGATCACGGAAGCTTTACCACTAAGCTACCGACCGCTTCGCCACGCGAACTAACCGCCCATTTTTTAACGGCCTTTCGTGAAAAAGTCAATCCGGACCTGTTCATTCGGCGGGTCACCGTTACCGCTAATAACCTTATTGAGCAGGAGGTGGCGGCCCAACTACCGCATACCGAGCAGCTAGACCTCTTCACTAATACCCACCGCCACCTGCAAAAGGAAAGTCAAGAGCAACAACAACGTCTTCAGGACCAGCGGGTACAAAAAATGGTTCTGCAGCTCCAAGACCAGTTCGGCAAGAATGCAATTATCCGGGCTGCTGACTTGAAGGACGGCGCCGTTGCCAAAAAACGGAACAAAGAGATTGGGGGCCACCGGGCTTAATGGATAAGAAACAATGGGCAGCCGAAAAGAAGCAGTTTAACGATACCTCACGCTACAACGACATTATGGATCGGCCACGTCACGTTTCCCGGGCGCACCTGCCAATGCCACAAATCGACCGGGCAGGTCAGTTCGCCCCCTTTGCGGCCCTAACTGGTTATAAGGAGCTCCTGGATAAAACCGCCAAGCGCTACCAAAACAAGACTTATTTGAGCCGGGAAGAGTTGGCTGAGCTAACTAAACAAATTAAGACTTTGAGTAAAACTAAGCCATGGCCATTAATCACGGTTACCTATTTTAATGGTCAAAACGGTTATTATGAACAATACAGCGGTCAGCTAGTAAATGTTGACTGGCAACGACAACGGTTAAGGTTTAGAGATGGTACTTCTGTTATCATCCGTAATTTAAAGGAAATCGTTATTAATAAAAATAAGCAATAAACGTTTCTAAATGGCAGATTGTAAAATTTAAGTTGAACATTTTAGTGGACAGAAAAACCCAT
>NZ_JBJEEL010000077.1:0-4429 GCF_051873035.1 Limosilactobacillus sp. | reverse complement strand
TGGTCAGTATTATTTATTTGAGTCCAGTGGCTAACTTATTCTTGAAATTTAGGTTTTATTTATTAGCTGGGATACTGTGCTATTTCAAGATATTAGCCACTTTCAGCATTTCATTTTCAGTGTCGTCTGCCAAAGTAACTTGCATGACTAGTGCTTCTCCCTTCATCAGTAGTAACTTTAGTCGCATAACCATTCTTTTTAAGGAAAAGGGTTCGCTCTGAGTTAAATCATTCATTTGTACAGTATCATCTCATAAATTAATTATAATATAACACCCATCAGCGCACCTTCCACTTAATGGAGAAGTCGTTCAGCTTTTCCTTCTTTTCAAAGTGTTCCTTCACCCGTGGGACGACCTCTTTGCCGTAGATTTCAATCGCCCTTAGTACGTCCTCGTGGGGCATTGAGACAATCGGCAAGTGGAGGTAGAAACGCTTCAGCCTCAGTGTATCCATCAATTTGATGATCTTGTTAGCGACGGTCTCAGCATCCCCCACGAAGATCACCCCGTCGTCACCGATACCATCGAGATACTGCTCGTACGTCATCCCCGACCATTGCTCCCGTTCCTGACTAATGGTGTCCACCAGCAGTTTTGTTGGGTAGAAGTATTCCTTAACCGCCTTCTCCTTATCGTCGCTCAGCCATCCCCAGGAGTGGGTGGCAATTGGCATCGTGCTTAGTTTATGGCCGGCCTTTTCCGCCACCGCCCGGTAGAGCTTAGTCAACGGCTTAAACGAGACGAGCTTCCCGCCGATGATTGCGTAAACGGTCGGTAAGCCCATCTCGGCGGCCCTGATGGTGGAATTAGGATTGTCGCCACTGGCTATGAAATGGGGAGTTTTTTTGACTGCGGTGGTAGATGCCGGTATGGTCAACTTTCGGCGTGAACTTTCCTCCTGGCCAATTGAGAATTTCATGTTGGTTGATCTTCACCAGCATCTCAAGCTTTTCCTTGAAGAGTTCGTCGTAATTCTCGAGGTCATAGCCGAACAGGTCAAAGGCTTCGGTAAAGGAGCCGCGGCCCGCCATGATCTCAATCCGTCCGGGAGCGGCAGCATCAATCGTCGCATACTGCTCGTAAACGCGGATCGGGTCAATTGTCGGCAGGTTGGTGGTGGCGCTGGAGAGATGAATTTGCTTTGTCTGCGCGATGGCCATCGCTAGCACGATTTCGGGCGCTGAGACGGCAAAATCCTTTCGGTGGTGTTTGCCAATGGTATATACGTCAATCCCCAGCTTATCAGCCAGCGTAATTTCTTCCAGTAAGTCACGGATACGCTCATCGTGACTGATGGCTTCGCCGGTCTTCTCAAGCGGAGTAGTTTCACCAAATGTAAAAATTCCCAATTCAACTTTCATAAGCGGATGCTCCTTTCACTTATTTATGTAATGGTAGTTTATAATAATAAATTTTATATTACAACGATTATTAACGATTTCTGATTTTGGTGGAACTGACTAAATGGCTTGAAAAATGTTGTGGCTTATATTGATCATAAACGTCTCCCAGCTTTGTTAGTCTCTAAGGTAAAAAGCATCAGGCAAATAAAATGACAATTAGCCGTTGACTGGTATAATCAAAAGCAAATATGATCGGAGGACGGCTAGCATGAAGAAAGTTCAGAATATTGTGATTGGGTTTGGCAAGGGTGGCAAGACGCTTGCCAAGTTCTTAGCTCAGCGTGGCGAAGAGGTATTAGTGGTGGAAAAGTCACAGCAGATGTATGGCGGGACCTGCATCAACATTGCCTGCTTGCCATCGAAGCGGTTGGTTACGGAAGCGGCACGGGGAACCGACTTTGCGACGGCCATTAAGGGAAAAATAGAGATGGTCGCGCAATTACGGAATAAGAATTACCATATGCTGGCGGACGAGGAGACGGTCACGGTGTTGGATGGGACCGCTCATTTTACCGGCAACCATACGATCGCGGTTGAAACGGCCACCGGAACCGAAGAATATGAGGGCGGGCGCATCTTTACCAATACCGGTGCGACCCCGAATATCCCCGCAATTCCCGGCCTGAAGGATAGTCAAGCACTCCTGACCTCAACAACCGCGATGGAACTGCCGGAACTACCCGCTAGGCTGGTGATTATCGGGGCGGGCTATATTGGTCTTGAATTTGCGGCGATGTTTGCCAGCTTCGGCGCGCAGGTCACAGTGCTGGATCACCATGCAACTTTCCTGCCTCGTGAAGATGATGACGTGGCGGCAATGGTAAAGGAAAACCTGGCGAAGCTCGGCGTTGAGATCAAGATGGGTGTTGCGATTAAAAAGGTCACGGACGAGGCCGGTCAAGCGGTGGTTAGGTACGAAGAGCAGGGGAACGAGCAAGGCGTTTCGGCTGATAAAATCCTCGTGGCGGCCGGTCGTCACCCTGTTACCGAAAACCTGGGCCTCGAAAATACCGACATCCAGTTGACGGACCAGGGCGCAATCAAGGTTGATCCTCATCTTCATACTACCGTTCCAAATGTTTGGGCCATCGGCGACGCAAAGGGCGGTCCCCAGTTTACCTACATTTCGTTAGACGACTTCCGGATCATCAAGGACGAACTCTTTGGTGACGGGACGCGCCAGACGACCAACCGGGGTGTGGTTCCGACTAGCGTCTTCATCGAGCCGCCACTGTCACAGGTGGGCTTAACCGAAAAGCAGGCCCAGGCGGCGGGGAAGGATTACCAGCTATTCAAGCTGCCGGTTGCCGCCATTCCTAAGGCGAAAGTACTGAAAGATCAGCGGGGGATGTTGAAGATGCTGGTTGATCCGGCGACAAAAGAAATTATCGGGGCGACGATCTACGCCCCTGAGTCACACGAGATCATTAACATGGTCGCCCTCGCAATGCGGGCCAAGCTCCCATACACCATGCTGCGCGACCAGATTTACACCCACCCGACGATCAGCGAAGGCTTCAATGATTTATTGAAGAAGCCGGTGAAATAAAGATAAGGTACTAGCTTCATGAATTTGGCGCTAGTGCCTTATTTCTATGCATTCTTACTCTGAACCGCGGCTAATTTCCTGCTGTCAATCGAGACGGGGAGCGCAATCGTCAGGGCCTTGATCAGGATTATATCCATGATGGTGATAAAGGTGATCGTTAACAATGTAACCGCCGTTTGAATGATTAACAGGTGGAAGCCACCGCCGAATAGTAGGCCGTTGGGGACCTGGCCACTGATCTGGTGACTCGCAAAAATACCGGTCGCAATACTTCCCCAGATGCCGCTGATTCCGTGACAGCCAAATGCGTCAATAACATCATCGATCGCTAAGTGTGGCTTAACCTGGGTAATAAACGATTGGCTGATCACGGCCCCGACCATGCCGATGATCATCGAACCACCTAGTGTAACATAGCCGGCGTTGGGAGTAATGGCGACGAGCCCGGTGACGGCCCCGTTGCAAACACCGGCAAGGGTAACGTGGTTCAACCGGTAGCGGTCCAGCAGCATCCAGGTAACCATTGCCGTTGAGCAGGCAATCGTGGTCGTTAACATGGCCTGAACCGCGGTATCATCCACGGCCAAGGCGGATCCGGCGTTAAAGCCATACCAGCCGATCCACAATAGCGCTGTCCCGATTAGGACCCAGGAAAGGTTGTTGTGTTGGGCGTAGACTTCCTTGCGGCGGCCGACCCATGCGGAAAGGATCAAGGCGGTGATCCCGGCATTGACGTGGACGACCAAGCCACCGGCAAAGTCAACCGCCCCGAGGCTGGCGAGGAAGCCGTGCGGTGCCCAAACCATGTGGACCAGCGGGTAGTAGACGAAGATCGACCAGCAGATCGTGAAGATGATTAGGAAGTTAAAACGTCCGTGACCAACCACCGACCCGCAAAAGATCGCCGGGGTAATGATTGCGAACATCATAAAAAACATGGTGTAGTCACCGATCGGGATCCCGGTTTTCGTGACTGCGTTAATGGAGACGTTAATCATCAGTATGTTATGCAGGTTGCCGATTATCCCCCAGTGGTTGCCGGAGAACGAGAGGGAGTAACCGACCGTAATCCACAGAATGACGGCCAATCCACACATCATAAAAATAGTGAGCAGCATATTATTGGCATGCCGGTGATTGATTAGACCACCGTAGAAAAATGCTAACCCTGGCGTCATCAGTAACACTAGAATACTAGCAATCATGACGAATAATGTGTTTGCTTGTGACATGTAGACCATCTCCTCGTATTGTTGGGAATAATCTACCATCTTTGCGCAGCAGTCACAATGGATTGTGCGAAATATCGTGGAATCATTTGTGTGAAGTGCTTTCACTCTGAAAAATGATTAGTATCTGGGACAGTTTGGTTAAGAATATATTAGCCGCCTGCCATGCGTTCGCTGTATAGCAGTATTACAATTAAGTAATACCGTAATTATAGGATCGCGCCTGCACTTGTAAGTGAAATAATCT
>NZ_JBJEEL010000076.1:0-25819 GCF_051873035.1 Limosilactobacillus sp. | reverse complement strand
TTGCGTACAAAAAAACTGGCATTGATTTTCATCAATACCAGAAAGTGTAGACCCATTTTTCTTACAGATTTAACAGGTGCCGCTTTAGATCCCTATGTTCGGCTTAATGAGGCCCAACTTTTTCACGTCCGGGAACCGCAGCCGGGTTTGTTTATTGCAGAGAGTCCCAAGGTAATTGAGCGGGCCTTGCGGGCGGGTTACCGGCCGGCCTCTCTTCTAGTCGAAGAAAAGGCACTAAAACGGGACCTAGCCGATCTGGACCATGAAATGGCCGCCAATAACACCAGTGGGCTTGGACAGACACCAATTTATGTTGCTGATAGCGACCTACTCCACCAGCTTGCCGGCTATAACCTTTTGCGGGGGGCTTTGGCCGCGATGCAACGTGTAAAGCGGCCACATTTAGCTGAATTTTTAGCGACCATCGCAACGGACCATCCACGGATTGCTATTTTGGAAAGCGTGGTTAACCCGGCGAACGTGGGCGCGATTTTCCGCTCGGCGGCCGCGTTGGGAATCGATGGCGTAATCATAACAAGCGACTCCGCCGACCCGCTTTATCGCCGTGCTTCCCGTGTATCAATGGGGACCGTCTTTGAAATACCGTGGACGTATATTGACGCTAAGACCTGGCAGGCGGAGGGAATTGACCTGCTCCATCAATTCGGTTACCAAACGGCTGCCATGGCATTACGCCACAACACTATTAGCATTGATGATCCGCAGCTGGCGAAAGTCGACCGCCTAGCCATTATTTTGGGTTCGGAAGGCCCAGGCCTAAGGGAGAAGACAATTACCCAGAGTGACTTTACGATTAAGATCCCGATGGCATCCGGGGTTGATTCCTTAAATGTTGCCGCGGCCTCGGCCCTGGCCTTTTGGGAATTGGGGAACCGGCAGCACTAGGCCGCACTACCAGTGTAATTTGCCTTAACGGAAAAGGTTGTTATCTAGATCCTCCTGGTTAATAAAGTAGGCATAGCCAATGTAAAGTTGGAAGAGGTCCGTGGCCTTTTTAGGGTCAAGGTGAAAAATCTCCTTAATTTTTGCTAGTCGATAGTTAACGGTATTGCGGTGGGTGAAGAGCTGTTTGGCGGTTTGGTTAACGTTGAGGTCGTACTTAATAAATTCTTTGATCGTCTCGATAAGTTCTTTCCCGGTCTTACTAGTAGCAAGGGTATTAAACTGCTGGACCAGTGACTGGATTGGGAGGTGACTCTTGAGCAGTAGGTCAATAATACGGACCTGGTGATACGCGGTTAGTGTATTATCCTGGAAGTTTTCACGCAGCTTAAGGGTGGTAACGGCCTGCTGGGCCCCACGACCAACTAGGGTGGTTGCTTCGCTTGTTCCGTAAATAAACTGTTTCGTGTTCAACGATTTAAGAAGGCGCCGCCGTGCAAGGTCATCTTGAATGATTACCAGGCCGATATTATTGGCTAGTGTAAAGGTAAGGTTGGTTGGAGCATTATTGAGGTGTTCTAGTTCTGCTGCCCGGCACCGGATCGCGACAACCACTCGGGGGATGGTTAGGTCGATATTAAGCTCCTTAGCCTCGGCAACTAAACTGGCTGGTGCTTCGTGGTTCTGTGTTGCCTGCAGCAGGTGGTATAGGAACCGTTGCCGGCTACGCTCGTTTTCCCGTTTTTCCTGGTCGACGGCCCCCTGCTTGAGTAGTAGTTCGACGGCAGTTTTTAATAGGGAGGCGAGGGGGACGACCTTTGCAGGGTCACCGGTGATGCCAACCACGCCGACAATTTGTCCTTCATAGGTAATCGGCATGTTAACACCAGGCTGACCGTGACTACCATGCACCCGATCCATTGGTAAGGTTTTACCCTGCTTAATTGCATCGACCGCCCCCACGTGGAGAGTGTTGATTCGGTTGGGGTTACCACTAGCGATAATGTAGCCATGCTCATTCATAATGTTGATGTTATACGGAATCTGGTTCATCATATGGTCCACGATTGACTGGGCTAACTGTGCGTTGAGCTTCATTAATGACACTCCTTTTATAAGCGGGTTGGTCGGCAAAACCAACCTGCTTTTTTACTAACTAAGCAAGTGCAATTGTGCACAATGACCAATTTTAATCCGTGATTATTATACACTTTGCTAATTGTTTTAACGGTTATTTTGCCTTAATGTAAACGGTAACAGGAACGATGATGAATTGGTTATTATTGACAGAGGAGGAAGACTCATGACGGTTACATGGTGGGGCGCCTTAATTGGGCTAGCCCTTGCAATTGTTTTAATTCTAAAGAAACTGGATCCGGTCTATGCTTTGTTCCTTGGCGCAATAATTGGTGCCTTAATCGGTGGCGCTAGTGCGATGGGAACCATCCAGATTGTTATCAAAGGGACCCAAAGCGTAATGGGAACCGTCTTGCGGGTACTTGCTGCTGGGGTCCTCGCTGGGGTAATGATGGATTCTGGAGCGGCAGAAACACTGGCACGGACAATCATTAATAAGCTCGGTGACCGGATGGCAATCTTCTCACTTGCCTTTGCAACGATGGTGATTACTGCCGTGGGGGTCTTTATCCCGGTAGCGGTATTGATCGTAGCACCGATTGCCTTAGAAGTCGGTCAACGGTTGAAGATTTCTAAGCTTGCACTATTAGTTGCCCTGTCCGGTGGTGGGAAGGCCGGTAATATTATTTCACCCAATGCCAACACGATCGCGGCTGCGAAGGGCTTCGGGGTTGAACTTAGCCAAGTCATGATTGCTGACTTTATTCCGGCAGTAGTTGCCCTGGTTGTCACTGTGATTGTGGCCTCACTGATAAAACGTCGTGGTAACGCAGTGACTAGTGCAGACTTAACCGACCAGAAGCAGGTTGATGAAAAGGAATTACCAACCCTGGCTCAGTCACTGGTTACCCCTGTTTTAGCCATTATTTTTCTGATGCTAAACCCAATTGGTGCTATTTTCCATATTGAGTTCTTAACGAAGGTTAACCTCGATGCGGCTTATGTTTTACCAGTTGCCGCAGTTATCGGTGCCTTAGCAATGCATAAGGGGAAGTTTCTCCGTGAATATGCCCAGACGGGGATCAGTCGGATGACGGCGGTGGTTATGATTTTGATCGGGGCCGGTGCGATTGGGGCCACGATCACTTCGTCTAACTTACCGGCACTGATGATTGCTGGTATTAAGGCTGGCCATGTTCCGGGAGTTCTTTTGGCCCCACTGTCTGGGATCCTGATGGCAGCAGCGACTGGCTCTACGTCAACGGGGGTTATCCTGGCCACCGGTTCCTTCTCCAAGGCCATCCTGGGCTTTGGTGTAGCACCACTTGCCGCGGCCGCAATGGTTCATACCGGTGCCATTGTCGTTGACCAGTTACCACAAGGAAACTACTTCCACGTGACTGCCAACGCAATGCACATGGACATCAAGGAACGGTCACACGGGATCCTCTATGAGGCCATTGTCGGTGGTTCAGCGATGCTTACGGCAACGATCCTGTATGGGTTCTTACATTTGATTTAAGGAAGGGTGAATGATCATGAAGTTTGTTATTGCACCGGACTCTTTTAAAGGCGGTCTAACGGCTAAGCAGGCTGCCGAAACGATGGCTACGGGTATCAAGCGGGTTTACCCGGATGCTGACTATGTCCTCGTCCCAATGGCGGATGGCGGTGAAGGAACCGTTCAATCACTAGTTGACGCAACGGCCGGCCGGTTAATCACGGCCCAGGTTCACGACCCCTTCTACCAGTTGACAGCTGCCGATTACGGAATGCTAGGTGACGGTAAAACGGCCGTTATTGAAATGGCGGCCGCAAGTGGCATTCAGTTTATTAATGACGAAACGGCCAATCCACTAATTACGACCACCTACGGAACTGGAGAATTAATCCTTGATGCGATCAAGCGGGGGGCCAAAAAGATTATCATCGGAATTGGCGGTAGTGCCACGGTTGATGGTGGAGCCGGAATGACCCAGGCCCTGGGGGTCAAGTTACTAAAGGCTGATGGTAGTTCAATTGGCTTTGGTGGTGGTGCCCTGGCTGAATTGGACCGGATCGATATTTCCCAGGTGGATCCTCGGATCGCGCAAACGACCATTGCTATCGCCTCTGATGTTACGAACCCCTTAACCGGGGATGACGGTGCCGCACCGGTTTTCGGTCCCCAAAAGGGTGCTACACCGGAAATGGTTAAAACGCTCGACCAGAACCTTCACCACTATGCCCAACTAATCTCCCGGGATACTGGTCATGACATTGAACAGGCAGCTGGTGCTGGTGCCGCCGGTGGTTTGGGTGCGGGCCTATTGGCCTTCACTAATGCCCAGATGCAACACGGGGTGGAATTGGTAATTAATGCGACTGGTCTGAAGGAGAAAGCGGCGAATGCGGACTTTGTATTCACCGGCGAAGGCGGGATTGACTTCCAGACTAAGTTTGGGAAGACCCCCTATGGTGTAGCTAAGGCTTGTAAGAGTGTTGCTCCGCAGGCGCCAGTAATTGTGCTGGCCGGTAATATTGGCAAAGGTGTCGATAGTCTTTACACTCGCGACGCAATTGATGCCATCTTCGCGACCCCGGCTGGCGCTAAGCCGTTAAGTCAGGCATTAAAGGATGCTCCTAATGATATTGCGCAAACGGCGGAGAACGTTGCTCGCTTGATTAAAGCAACGGGTAAAGAATAAGGGGAGCAAGAGAGCTCTTTAGGTATTAATAGGCTCAGAGTATTTAATTTTTGAATACTCTGAGCCTATTTGTATTTAGTGTCATAATTGATGGGAGATTTTATTTTAGTTGCTTACGGCCCCAAAGTAGGCGATGATAGTTGGTGGATTGTAGTGGCTGAGGAGGAAGATTTGATGAGGCGTTTAATGGTAATACTAATAAGTGCTTTCAGTGGGTTAATGATGTTAGTGGTGAATGACGCCCGTGCCGCCACTCTGCCATCGGTTAATGCTCCTGCGGCCTCAGCCTTTAGTTCGTCAGACGATAATCAGTTGACCACGGATAATGACTCGTCCCAGGCGCTACGGGCAGCCAAACACCACCTTTATATTCCTAAACATACGCCAACGCCAACTGAAGATTTTCGCTGGCCCACGACTAATATTAAAATTTATATGGATACCCACGATCGAGCACTTCAGGTGGCCTTTCGTGGTGCCGTCCGGGCTTGGAACCGGGGTGGAACGGTCCATATTAAGTGGACGACAGATGAAGACAAGGCTGACATCATTGCCCGGGACGGGTCTTTATCGAACGGTAATTCGGCACCGGGAGTAGGCTATACAACATCTCAATTAGGGTCGACAAACACAGAATATAATCCCGATACACATGCGCTAATTCAGGCCCGGTCAACCTTAGATCCAAGCCAGCTTGATTACACCACGCGGCGCTTCCGTACAGAAGTTGCCGAGCATGAGTTGGGGCATGCGTTGGGACTCGCTCACGCCCCTGAATACATGCATAGTGTAATGATTCCCCGGAATGTTAAAAGTGGGATTACTAAGAATGACCGGCGGACCCTTCGCTACTTATATAATGGAGAATAGGAGTATGTGTGATGGACAATTTTAACTTTGAACTGTTGCGAGTTTTCCTGGTAGTCAGTAAACTCAAGAGCTTTAGTCGGGCGAGTGAGTACTTATACGTTGACCAGTCGACCATTAGTAAAAAAATTCGGCAGCTAGAGAATAAATTTAACGTAACCCTCTTTGTTAGAACGGCCCGGGGCGTGGAATTAACGATTGCTGGTCAGGAGTTTCAAAAGCGGGCACAAAAATTAATTGCGGACTATGAACAGTTACTGGACCAGTCACCGCTTAAGTGGGCGGATTTACGGATCGGGGCCTTTGATAATATTGCGGCTTACTGTTACCCGCAATTTTTTACCGACCATTTTGCAGAATTTAAATTTCTGAAGATTGAAAATGAGGGCATCAAGCTGGTCGAAGCATTTAATAATGGCGAACTTGACTTACTGGTGGTTAACGGTGCACTCGCTTCTCAGATTCGGGGACAGTATGTTAGTAAGAATTTAGCAAACGAGGGCTTGGCGGTTATGGGACGCTGCCATGAACTGACGGCAAAACCATATTCGATTACGGATTTATATGGTAAGAAGCTTTTATTAGCACCCGACTATTGCCCGGTTAGTCGTCAATTATCCCAGTACCGTTCCCACTTTCGCTCGTTTAAGGTGGTGGATTATACGGCCACGATGATCCAACTAATTCGCCGCTCGGACTTTCTAACGGTACTACCGATGGGGATGGTTGATTACCTAACAAGTAATGATAAGCAACTAATGGGGGCGCCATTAACCGGACTCCCTAACCGGATCATTACCGCCTTTGCTCGTGAACAATTAGTCCTGGATAAGCTGGTTGCCGCCCTACGCGGTTAAGCTGGCATACCCGGTCATGCTAAAGCGGCACTTCTGGAAAAAATGGTGCTGCGCTAAGCTATTCACTGTGAGAGGTGGATAGTAATGGATGATAGTAACTACATTGAATTTTCGCGGGGGAAAGTAATTTTCTTGGCCGCCTGCGTTGGAATTATAGTGGCCAGTATGTTTTACATTCAGCCGATTGAAAACTTGCTGACCAAAAGCTTTAACGTAGCGCCGGGAACGATTGCCATAATTGCGATGTTGACACAGGTCAGTTATGCCTTGGGACTACTACTGGTTGTTCCACTGGGCGACGCTTATAACCGTTACCATTTTCTACAATGGATGGAAGTTGCCTCAGTAATTGGGTTGACGCTAGCCGCTTGTTCGCATAACGTTGTCTTCTTTGGACTAGCGTCAGTCGTAATCGGTTTGACCTTGGTTGGTGGACAGATCATCATTCCATACGTTGCCTATTTGACGCCCATTAGGAAACAGGGGCCGATCCTCGGTGCGATGATTAGTGGTATGTTAACGGGAATCCTGTTTGCGCGGACCTTTAGTGGAATTATTGCCGCTCATTGGGGATGGCAAATGGTCTACTTCTTGGCCGCCGGCGTTAACCTCGTTTTGCTGGTCCTGATCCACTACCTGGTGCCAAATGATCCCCGAAAGTTAACCCAGCCGATAAACTACTGGAATATTTTGACTTCGATTCCGCGGTTAGTAAAACGGTACCGCTACCTGCGCGGTTCGGCGCTTAACGGCTTTTGCTTGTTCGGTCTGGCCAACCTTTTCTGGGCCACGCTTTCCTTTTTACTAGCAGACCGTTTTGGCTACGGTAG
The DNA here is from genome assembly GCF_051873035.1 of Limosilactobacillus sp. Taxonomy (GTDB): domain Bacteria; phylum Bacillota; class Bacilli; order Lactobacillales; family Lactobacillaceae; genus Limosilactobacillus. Next base: position 18,598 of record NZ_JBJEEL010000076.1, on the reverse strand, counting down.
TGCGGTTGCTGGAAGCATGGGCTTATTAGGGATTGTTGCTATTTTTGCTGCTCCTTACATTGGACGAATGGTAAACCGCTACTCACCACGGACCAATATTCGACTGAGTTGGCTATTGGCGCTGGCCGCCTACCTAATCTTTTGGTTCTGTGGCCAAAAGATGGGCCTCTTGATGTTAGGGGTCGTGGTGTTGGACCTAAGTACGCAGTTTAGTCAGGTTACGAACCAGGCCATTATTCAGTCGTTGAGCCGGCAGGCAAACAGCCGTAATAACTCGATCTTTATGTTTTCATACTTTTTTGGTGGCTCGATTGGGACATTAGTCGGTATTAATATGTGGGCCCTGTACAAGTGGACCGGGGTAACGGTTGCTGCGGTGATCTTCTTAGGGCTTGCGCTAGTGAACTATTATTGGCAAGGCGTTCCCCAAAGATTAACTAAATAATTGTGACATAATTCCCAATCTAGTTATTTTTAGTTAGTGAAAAAGCAAACAAATTTAATGATTGGTTTGCTTGAGTTTGGGCCATGGTAGCGGCGTCATAAGCATTACAATTGGTAAATTGGTTTACAGCGATTTCCTTAAATGTTTAAAAGAGAGCTTTAAAAAGACGAGCACTTCTGTTATTATAAGTTGTGAAAAATATAACATGTCTTTTTTAAGAAGGAGATCTTAGCATATGAAAGCTGCTGTTATCAATGATCCAGTAGATGGATACGTTACTGTTAAAGATGTAAAGCTTCGTGACCTGAAGCCAGGTGAAGCTTTAGTTGACATGGAATACTGTGGCCTTTGCCACACCGACCTGCACTGTGCTGCCGGTGACTTTGGTAAGAAGCCTGGCCGGATTATCGGTCACGAAGGTGTCGGCCGTGTATCCAAGGTTGCCCCTGGTGTTACCAGCTTAAAGGTTGGGGACCGGGTATCAATCGCTTGGTTCTTCAAGGGCTGTGGCCACTGTGAATACTGCTTGACTGGTCGTGAAACACTTTGTCGTAACGTTCTTAACGCTGGTTACACTGCTGATGGTGCAATGGCTGAACAATGTATCGTTCCAGCTGACTACGCTGTTAAGGTTCCAGAAGGCCTGGACCCAGTTGAAGCTACTTCACTGACTTGTGCCGGTGTTACGATGTACAAAGCTTTGAAGGTTGCTGACATCAAGCCTGGTCAATGGGTATCAATCGTTGGTGCCGGTGGTCTGGGTAACCTGGGTATTCAATTTGCCCACAACGTCTTCGGTGCTCACGTTATCGCCGTTGATGGTAACCCTGACAAGCTGCAAGCCGCTAAGGAAAACGGTGCTGAAATTTGCATCAACCGTCACGATGACAACGTTGACGAACAAATCCAAGAAAAGGTTGGCGGTGTTCACGCTGCAGTTGTTACTGCGGTTACTACTGCTGCCTTTGACCAAGCCGTTAACTCACTTCGTCCAGATGGCCGGTTAGTTGCCGTTGCTCTGCCACAAGGTGACATGAAGCTTAATATTGCTAAGACTGTTCTTGATGGGATCATCGTTGCTGGTTCATTAGTTGGTACCCGTCAAGACCTGGCTGAATGTTTCCAATTCGGTGCTGAAGGTAAGGTTCACCCAATCGTTCGGACTCGGAAGCTTTCAGAAATCAATGACATGATTCAAGAATTGAAGGACAACAAGGTTGTTGGTCGGAACGTTGTTGACTTCTCTCTTGAAAAGTAAAATCAGAGATTAAGTTAATGTAAAGGGGATTGTAGCTATTGCTACAGTCCTCTTTTTATATCGTTGCCCAAGTCCTTTGATTAGGCAGGGACGGTAAATTATGCTAAAATAATGGTCAATATTAGTCAGAAAAGGAGGGCGAATCATGGAAAATAAGAGTATTTCGGATATTATCGAAGCATACCTAAAAGAAATCCTCGGTGACTCCGCCCAAGTCGAAATCCGCCGCTCTGAGATTGCTAACCATTTTGACGTGGTTCCGTCGCAGATTAATTACGTCATTAAGACCCGGTTTACTATCCAGAATGGTTACCTGGTTAAGAGTAAGCGTGGTGGCGGTGGCTATATTCGAATAGAGCGTGTTAATTTACTTGATAACGTCGATGTGTTAAACTCGTTGATCCAAACAATTGGTGACTCAATTCGTGAACGTGATGCTTTTGCCATCGTTCAGACCTTATACGATGAAAAGGTAATCACCCAACGTGAGGGGGACTTAATGTTAGTCGCACTCTCTAAGCAAACCTTAGACGTTGGTAATACGGATATTGAGTCACGACTAAGAGCACGGGTATTAATCTCGTTACTGAATCGATTACGGTATGAAAGTTAGAAGGGATGATTGCTAATGGATGATATGTTTACCCCAAGTGCCAAGCATGTTTTAATGATTGCCCATGAACAAGCTAAGTACTTTAAACACCAAGCAGTAGGGACCGAGCACCTTCTATTGGCCTTAGCAATGGATAAGGATGGGATTGCTAATAAGATTTTTGAGCAATTCTCAATTACCAGTGATGATATTAGAGAAGAAATTGAGCGTTTAATTGGTTATGGAACCCTTGATCAATTAGGACCAGCTGACTACCTGCCATACTCACCAAAGGCTAAGCAGGTACTGTCATTGGCGGGGCAAGAGGCCCAGCAGATGCACTCATTAAAAATTGGGACCGAGCACCTCTTATTAGCCCTAATTGCGGATGACAGTGTCTTGTCATCCCGGATCCTCTACAGCCTTGATGTATTGCCACGGCAAATGCGGAAGGTAACCTTGCGGCGACTAGGGGTGGCCGAAAGTCAATTACGGCGCCAGGCCGGTAACCGGACGGCTAATGCTAACCGCAAGAGTGGCACCCCTACTCTGGATAAGCTGGCACGTGACTTAACTCAGATGGCCCGGGAAGGACAATTAGATCCTGTCGTTGGGCGTAACCAAGAGATTAAGCGGACTATCCAAATTCTTAGTCGGCGGACCAAGAATAACCCGGTACTAATCGGTGAACCCGGCGTAGGGAAAACTGCGATTGCAGAAGGCCTAGCCCAACGGATGGTTGCGGGGACGGTACCGGAAGAAATGGCTAACAAGCGCTTGATGGTGCTTGACATGGGGTCCCTGGTAGCTGGTACCAAGTACCGTGGTGAATTCGAAAACCGTCTTAAAAAGGTAATTGAAGAAATTCAAAATGACGGGCACGTTATCTTATTCATTGATGAACTCCATACCCTGATTGGCGCTGGTGGTGCCGAAGGGGCGATTGACGCTTCTAACATCTTGAAGCCGGCCCTGGCCCGTGGTGAGTTGCAAACGATCGGTGCTACAACCCTGGACGAGTATCAAAAGTACATTGAATCAGATGCCGCATTGGAACGGCGGTTTGCGACGGTTCAAGTTGACGAACCAACTCCGGAGGAAACCTTAGCGATTTTACGGGGCCTGCGTCCGAAGTATGAAGCTCACCACCATGCTAAAATTACGGATAATGCACTAGAACAAGCGGTTAAACTCTCTGATCGCTACATTTCTGACCGTTTCTTACCAGATAAAGCGATCGATTTGATGGATGAATCAGCTGCAATGGTGCGGATTGATGCGGAAGAAAAGAAGAATCGCAAGCCATCACTTGAAGAGCAGATCCAAGATCTACAGACGAAGAAAGAAACCGCAATCGAACAACAAGACTTTGACCAGGCGGCCGATCTTCGTGAGCAAGAGTTGAGCTTACGGGCTAAACTTAACCAGGCGGCTGAGAAGGTCGAAAAGCAAGAGGATCAACAGCACTACCGCCTTAAGGTAACCGGTGAAGATGTTGCTAAGGTCGTGGCAGAATGGACCGGTGTACCGTTAACCCAGTTGAAGCGGAGCGAAAGTGAACGCCTCATCAACCTGGAAAAGGTATTGCACAAGCGAGTGATCGGGCAAGACGAAGCGGTCGATGCAGTTGCTAAGGCAATTCGGCGGGCCCGGAGTGGCTTGAAGAATCCCAACCGGCCGATCGGTTCCTTCATGTTCCTAGGACCTACGGGGGTTGGTAAGACGGAACTGGCTAAGGCCCTTGCGGAAGCAATGTTTGGCTCTGAAGATAATATGATTCGGATTGACATGTCCGAATACATGGAGAAGTTCAGCACTAGTCGTTTGATTGGGGCGGCACCGGGCTATGTTGGCTATGACGAGGGGGGCCAACTGACGGAAAAGGTTCGTCAGCACCCTTACTCGGTAGTTCTCCTGGATGAAGCCGAAAAGGCGCACCCGGACGTCTTTAACCTCTTACTTCAGGTGCTCGATGATGGTTACCTAACTGATTCAAAGGGCCGGCGGGTTGACTTCCGGAACACGATTATCATCATGACCTCTAATTTAGGGGCTACTCAATTACAAGATGAAAAGGAAGTTGGTTTCGGTGCCCGTGACTTGAGCCAGGATTACCAGGCCATGGCGGGAGCAATTCGTCAACAGTTGAAGTTGCACTTCCGGCCTGAATTCTTGAACCGGATCGATGAGACCATTATCTTCCACTCCTTAAATAAGAAGGAACTCCACCAGATCGTCAAGTTAATGACCAATGAGCTGCGGACGCGCATTGCTGGACAGGGAATTAAACTAAAGGTAACGCCGGCAGCCATCGACCTAATTGCGGCGGTTGGTTATGATCCGGAATACGGGGCACGACCATTGCGGCGGGCCATCCAGGACCAGATCGAGGACCGGCTAAGCATGGCACTGATTGACGGCGAAATTAAGACTGGTGATAATGTAACGGTCGGCGCACACCAAGGGAAAATTGCCGTTAAGGTGAAAAATCCTACTACTAGTGCAGCGACGTCCGTAAAGTAGAAAACTAACTAAGCGCCTGAAATCTGTTGATGACAACGGGTTTCAGACGCTTTTGCTTTGAAAATTAGTTGTGTTGCAATAAAAATTAGTCCTATAATAGGGTGGTAGCGAAATTGAGGAGGAAATCTGTTAATGAAACGAGCAGAGCAATTGGAAAAAACTCGCCAGGCCATTTTAAAGACGGCGACCAAGCTGTTTTTACAAAAAGGTTTTGGCGAAACTTCCACGCGTGATATCGCTAAACAAATCGGTATCACTCAGCCGGCCCTATATCACCACTTTAGCGATAAGGAAGTCCTGTACCTGGAAGTGATGACGCGGCTATCACGGAAAATTCGGCAAGAGATAAATAAAGTAATTCGAAAACACGATCTAGATCCAGAAGAACAACTCTTGGAGATTGTCCACGTCTTAAAGAAGCACCACCCCCTGAGCATTTATGACCAGTATAACCAGGCCATGTTTCTTTTATCGAAGAGTGCCCAGCAGAAGTTAAACATGATCTTTACAATGGATTACCTGGGCCCCATCGGTGACTATTTCAAGCAGCCAGCTGCTAACTTACGGCCAGATCTATTGCCAAAAGAAGCGGCCGAGATCTTTTTGGCTAGCCTGTCACCGGTTTTTGGTACTTACCAACTAATCGGGGGACATTCGATCACGACTGACCAGCGTGATGAGTTAATCCTGGACTGCATTGTTAACGGTTTGGCAAAGCGGAATTAATTTACAGACATCTATATTGACATCGCAATTTACTTATATTATACTTACAAAGTATGTAATTGTGAGTTCATTTGAACGCCGGTGATCTATTGTCCATCGGGTTCTACCATAAAACCAAAGACAGTTTTAGACTGTTTTTGGATTTTTTTTGCCCAAAAGTTGGATTTTGGACCATTTGTAAACAAATTGTAACATTTAAATGAACTCACCCAACAAATTAGAGAGGTGAACAGTTTGGCCGGACATTTAGTAAAATACGGTAAACACCGTACCCGTCGTAGTTACTCCCGAATCAAAGAAGTTCTCGAGTTACCAAACCTGATTGAAATCCAAACCGATTCTTACAATTGGTTTATGGACAAGGGTCTACGGGAAATGTTTGATGATATTATGCCAATTGATGACTTCCAAGGTAAGCTTTCCCTGGAATTCGTTGATTATCAACTTTTAGAACCTAAGTACACTGTTGATGAAGCACGTGAACACGATGCTAACTACTCAGCACCACTTCATGTTACTTTACGGTTAACTAACCACGAAACTGGTGAAATCAAGTCCCAAGATGTATTCTTTGGTGACTTCCCATTAATGACTGACCAGGGGACCTTCATTATTAACGGTGCCGAACGGGTAATTGTTTCGCAATTAGTTCGTTCCCCAGGTGTCTACTATAATGAAGAAGCTGATAAGAATGGTCGGCCAAGCTATGGTGCTACCTTTATTCCTAACCGTGGTGCCTGGCTCGAATACGAAACTGATGCCAAGAATGTTTCATACGTCCGGATTGATCGGACGCGGAAGCTGCCAATGACCGAATTAGTCCGGGCACTTGGCTTCGGTTCTGATGATGAAATTATTGATATGTTTGGTGGTGACAGTGAAACCCTGTCACTGACCTTAGATAAGGATGTTCACAAGAACGCTGAAGACTCCCGGGTTGAAGAAGCCTTGAAGGATATTTATGAACGTCTTCGTCCTGGTGAACCAAAGACGGCTGACTCAGCTCGTAACCTGTTGACGGCTCGTTTCTTTGATCCTAAGCGTTACGACATGGCACCAGTTGGTCGTTACAAGACTAACAAGAAGCTGATGCTCAAGTACCGTCTGTTAGGTGAAACGTTAGCTGAAACCTTGGCTGACCCTGACACTGGTGAAGTGCTGGCCCAAAAGGGTGACACGGTCACTAAGGAAATCTTGAAGAAGTTGGAACCATACCTGGATCGGGACGACTTCAAGATGGTTACCTACACGCCATCTGACGAAGCGGTGGTTACGGAACCAGTTAAGCTGCAAAAGATTCTGGTTTACTCCAAGAATGACCCTGACCGAGTAGTGCCAATCATCGGTAATGGCCACATTCCGTTGGAATACAAGCACATTGAACCAGCTGATATCCTGGCTTCATTGAACTACTTCTTCAACTTGCAAGAAGGTATTGGCAGCACCGATGATATTGACCACTTGGGTAACCGGCGGATTCGTTCCGTGGGTGAATTGCTGCAAAATCAATTCCGGATTGGGTTAGCCCGGATGGAACGGGTTGTTCGGGAACGGATGTCCATCCAAGACCCGGATACCGTTACTCCACAACAATTAATTAACATTCGGCCAGTGGTTGCTTCAATTAAGGAATTCTTTGGTTCTTCACAACTGTCCCAGTTCATGGACCAAACGAACCCACTGGGTGAATTGACCCACAAGCGTCGTCTGTCTGCCTTAGGTCCTGGTGGTTTAACTCGTGACCGGGCTGGTTATGAAGTTCGTGACGTGCACTATACGCACTATGGCCGGATGTGCCCAATTGAAACGCCGGAAGGTCCAAACATCGGTTTGATTAACAGTCTTTCCTCATACGCTCGTGTTAACAAGTATGGGTTCATTGAAACGCCATACCGTCGTGTATCTTGGAAGACCCATAAGGTAACCGACAAGATCGATTACTTAACGGCCGACGAAGAAGATAACTTTGTGATCGCCCAGGCCAACTCACCATTGAATGATGATGGTTCCTTTGTTGATGACGAAGTTATGGCTCGTGACAAGGATGAATACGTTGAAACTAGTGTTGAAAACGTCGACTACATGGACGTTTCGCCAAAACAAGTTGTCTCCGTTGCTTCCGCATGTATTCCTTTCCTTGAAAACGATGACTCTAACCGTGCCTTGATGGGTGCCAACATGCAGCGGCAAGCTGTTCCGTTGATCAACCCACACGCACCACTAGTAAGTACTGGTATCGACTACAAAGCAGCTCACGACTCTGGGGTGGCCCTGATTGCTAAGAAGCCTGGTACTGTTGAGTATGTTGATGCCCGTGAAGTTCGTGTTCGTGAAGAAGACGGCTCACTTGACACCTACAAGTTAATGAAGTTCCGTCGTTCAAACGGTGGTAAGAACTACAACCAACGTCCAATCGTTAAGGTTGGTGAGCACGTCGATGCTGATGATGTTCTGGCCGACGGTCCATCAATGGAACAAGGTGAATTAGCGCTGGGACAAAACCCACTAATTGCCTTCATGACGTGGCAAGGATACAACTTCGAAGATGCCATCGCCATTAACGAACGCCTGGTTAAGGATGATGTATACACGTCAATCCATATCGAATCTTACGAGTCTGAAGCTCGGGAAACTAAGTTGGGACCTGAAGAAATGACTCGGGAAATTCCAAACGTTGGTGACGATGCCTTAAAGGACCTTGATGAAGACGGTATTGTTCGTGTTGGTGCCGAAGTTCATGATGGTGACATCCTGGTTGGTAAGGTTACTCCAAAGGGAATGACTGAATTATCTGCCGAAGAACGGCTGCTCCACGCGATCTTTGGTGAAAAGTCCCGTGAAGTTCGTGATACTTCACTCCGTGTTCCTCACGGTGGTGGCGGTATCGTCCAAGACGTTAAGATCTTTACCCGTGAAAACGGTGATGAATTATCACCAGGTGTTAACACCATGGTTCGGGTTTACATCGCCCAAAAGCGTAAGATCCAAGTTGGTGACAAGATGTCTGGTCGTCACGGTAACAAGGGGACGGTTTCCATTGTTATCCCTGAAGAAGATATGCCATACATGCCAGATGGTACGCCAATCGACATTATGCTGAGTCCAATGGGTGTGCCAAGTCGTATGAACATTGGTCAGCTGCTTGAACTGCACTTAGGGATGGCTGCTAAGCGGCTTGGTATTCACATGGCTACTCCAGTCTTTGATGGTGCAACCGACAAGGATGTTTGGGATGCCGTTCGTGAATCCGGGTTCCCTGAAGACGGTAAGACGATCCTTTATGATGGTCGGACCGGTGAACCATTTGAAAACCGGATTGCCGTTGGTTCAATGCACTACCTGAAGCTGGCCCACATGGTTGACGATAAGATCCACGCCCGTTCAACTGGTCCTTACTCACTGGTTACGCAACAACCACTTGGTGGTAAGGCCCAATTCGGTGGTCAGCGGTTTGGTGAAATGGAAGTTTGGGCCCTCGAAGCTTACGGGGCAGCCTACACTCTTCAAGAAATTCTGACCTACAAGTCTGATGATACCGTTGGTCGTGTCCGGACTTACGATGCCATCATTAACGGTGAATCAATTCCAAAGCCAGGTGTTCCGGAATCATTCCGTGTGCTGGTTAAGGAACTGCAAGCATTAGGCCTTGATATGAAGGTCCTTGATGGCAACCATAAAGAAATTCAACTGAAGAACATGGATGAAGATGACTCCGAAGTTGTTAGCGTTGATGCCTTAGCTAAGTATGCCGAACAACATAACGCTGATAATAAGGATAAGAAGAGTGCTGATAAGGCCACCTCATCATCCTCAACTGAAGATAAGACCAAGTAAGAGTAAAATTTAGTTCTTCGCTCATGCATAAAAAAACAAGGAGGAACATCCTTTGATTGATGTCAATAAATTTGAAAGCATGCAGATCGGTCTGGCATCACCAGATAAGATCCGGAGCTGGTCATACGGTGAAGTAAAGAAGCCGGAAACCATCAACTACCGGACCCTGAAGCCAGAAAAGCAAGGTCTGTTTGATGAACGAATCTTTGGCCCAACTAAGGACTACGAATGTGCCTGTGGTAAATACAAGCGGGTTCGCTACAAGGGTCGTGTTTGTGAACGTTGTGGTGTCGAAGTCACTAGTTCCAAGGTTCGTCGTGAACGGATGGGTCACATCGAATTGGCTGCTCCGGTTTCACACATTTGGTACTTTAAGGGTATTCCAAGTCGGATGGGGTTAGTACTTGATATGAGCCCTCGTTCTCTGGAAGAAGTCATCTACTTTGCTTCCTACGTTGTTCTTGATCCAGGTGACACGCCACTGGAAAAGAAGCAATTACTTTCCGAAGCAGAATACCGTGACAAGAAGGCCGAATTTGGCGACCGGTTCACTGCTGAAATGGGTGCAGCGGCTATCAAGAAGCTGCTGGCCGACGTGGACCTGGAAAAGGAAGCTAATGAACTGAAGGAAGAATTAAAGGAAGCTACTGGTCAAAAGCGGACCCGGGCAATCCGGCGTCTGGACATCCTGGAAGCCTTCATCAAGTCTGGTAACAAGCCAGAATGGATGGTGATGGATGTTATCCCAGTTATGCCACCTGACCTTCGTCCAATGGTTCAACTTGAAGGTGGCCGGTTCGCTACCTCTGACCTAAACGACCTCTACCGGCGGGTTATCAACCGTAACAACCGTCTGAAGCGCCTGCTGAAGTTACAAGCACCGGGAATCATCGTGCAAAACGAAAAGCGGATGCTGCAAGAAGCCGTTGATGCTTTGATCGATAACGGTCGTCGTGGTCGTCCGGTTGCTGGTCCTGGTAACCGTCCACTGAAGTCCTTGTCACACCTGCTTAAGGGTAAGCAAGGACGGTTCCGTCAAAACCTGCTTGGTAAGCGGGTTGACTACTCTGGTCGTTCCGTTATCGATGTTGGTCCATCCCTGAAGATGAACCAAATGGGGCTGCCTGTTCCAATGGCACTGGAACTGTTTAAGCCATTCATCATGCATGAATTGGTAAAGCGGGGCCTCTCTGCAAACGTTAAGGCTGCCAAGCGGAAGATCGACCGTCGTGATGACGATGTCTTCGATGTATTGGAAGACGTCATTAAGGAACACCCAGTATTGCTGAACCGGGCACCTACCCTGCACCGGCTTGGTATTCAGGCCTTCGAACCAATTCTGGTTTCTGGTAAGTCCATGCGGTTGCACCCACTGGTATGTACCGCCTACAACGCCGACTTCGATGGTGACCAGATGGCCATCCACGTTCCGTTGTCGGATGAAGCCCAAGCGGAAGCCCGTCTGTTGATGTTGGCCGCTCACCACATTCTGAGTCCTCGTGACGGTGAACCAATCGTTTCCCCATCTCAGGATATGGTTATCGGTAACTACTACATGACCACTGAAGACAAGGGCCGTGAAGGCGAAGGAATGATCTTCAAGGATACCGATGAAGCTGAAATGGCCTACAAGAATGGCTACGTTGCCCTGCAAACGCGGGTTGGTGTGCAAGTCTCATCCTTCCCTGACAAGCCATTTACGGATGAACAACGGAACCAAATCATGGTAACGTCTGTTGGTAAGCTCCTCTTTAACCGGATCATGCCAAAGGACTTTGCCTACATTAACGAACCAACTGATGCTAATATTCACGAAGGTGTTGATGAGAAGTTCTTCCTCAAGCCAGGTCAAGACATTCATGAATACCTTGAAAACGCACCACTAGTTCCACCATTTAAGAAGGGCTTCTTATCTGACCTGATTGCCGAAGTTTACAAGCAATACAAGGTTACGAAGACTTCTCAATTCCTGGACCGGATTAAGGACCTTGGTTACTACGAATCCACTATTTCCGGCTTGACGACTGCCATGTCTGATATTCATGACCTGCCTGAAAAGCCAGAAATCATTAAGAAGGCCCGGAAGCAAGTCGCTTTGATTACGAAGCAATTCCGTCGCGGTCTGATTACGGATGACGAACGGTACGAACGGGTTATCGGTGCTTGGAACGATGCCAAGGATGAAGTCCAAAACAAGCTGATCGAACACATGGACATCCACAACCCAATCAACATGATGTCTGACTCCGGTGCGCGTGGTAACATTTCTAACTTTACCCAGCTGGCCGGAATGCGTGGTTTGATGGCTTCACCAAACGGTAAGATCATGGAATTGCCAGTTCTGTCTAACTTCTATGAAGGTCTTTCCGTTCTGGAAATGTTCTTATCATCACACGGTGCTCGTAAGGGTATGACTGATACGGCTCTGAAGACTGCCAACTCAGGTTACCTGACCCGGCGGCTGGTTGATGTTGCCCAAGACGTGGTTGTTCGTGAAAAAGACTGTGGGACTGACCGTGGTCTGGAAGTTACTGCGATTACGAACGGTAACGAAATGATCGAACCACTGTACGACCGGATTATGGGTCGTTACACGATGAAGTCCGTCTTTGATCCAAAGACCGGTGAAAAGATCGTGGGTAAGAATGTTCTGATCGATGAAGATATGGCCCAAAAGATTGTTGACGCTGGTGTTAAGAAGGTTACGATTCGTTCCGCCTTTACTTGCAACACTGAACACGGTGTTTGTGAACGCTGCTACGGTCGGAACGCTGCTACTGGTGACCGGGTTGAAGCCGGTGAAGCCGTTGGTACGGTTGCCGCTCAATCAATTGGTGAACCAGGTACCCAGCTGACGTTGCGGAACTTCCACACTGGTGGTGTGGCTGGTAACGACGATATCACCCAAGGTCTACCTCGTGTGCAAGAAATTGTGGAAGCACGTAATCCTAAGGGTCGTGCAACCATCACTGAAGTAACCGGTGAAGTAGTTTCAATTGAAGAAAATCCTGCTGAACGGACTAAGGACGTAACGGTTAAGGGTGAAACGGATACGCGGACTTACACCCTGCCAATTACGGCCCGGATGCGGGTGGCTGAAGGTGACTTTATCCACCGTGGGACCGCCCTTAACGAAGGTTCAATTGACCCTAAGGAATTGATCCAAGTACGGGATGTTCTTTCAACTGAAACTTACCTCTTAGCTCAGGTACAAGGTGTTTACCGGATGCAGGGTATTGACCTGCTGGATAAGCACGTTGAAATCATGATCCGGCAAATGATGCGGAAGGTTCGGGTAATGGATCCAGGTGACACTGACTTACTGCCAGGTCAATTGATGGACATTAGTCAATTCCGTGATGCTAATAAGCCAACACTGTACGCCGGTGGTATCCCAGCTACTGCTCGTCCAGTAATTCTTGGTATCACTAAGGCTGCCCTTGAAACTAATAGTTTCTTATCTGCGGCCTCCTTCCAAGAAACCACCCGGGTATTAACTGATGCTGCTATCCGTGGTAAGAATGATCCACTAGTTGGTCTGAAGGAAAATGTTATTATTGGTAAGATTATTCCAGCTGGTACTGGTATGAGTACTTACCGGAACATTAAGCCAAAAGAAGTTAGCGTGGCTGCTTACTCCATCAAGGACCTCGAAGCCAAGATGAAGGAAGAAGACAAGCAAAACTAATCAGTATTAACTACTAAAAGGGTGATGGCAAGGATTGTCATCACCCTTTTTATTTTGAGAGGGGGGAGTTAGTTGGCTAAGAAATATAAAATTACAATTCCGGAATCGGCATTGCATGATACTGATCTGGAGCCCGGGGATAAATTGTCACTTAGCGTTAATCACAAACAGTTTAATATTCGGCCGGCGAACGTAATTGACCAAATACCACAAATTAACCTCTGGCTGTACACGGCCCCGGCATTAATCATGATGGTTATTTTCTTTGTTTATATTCGGAGCCAGGGGATAACTCAGATTGCTTTAAACGGCCGTGACTATTCGATTGCGAACGGGGCAACACTACTAGGGACGATTTGTGGGCTGGTTATTTTTACAATCACCGCAATCTGGACTAAAATGCACCGGACAGGGCCAACTAAGGACTTATATTGGCGAAATATACCGACGATCGTAATTGCGACTGGCTTGATCTTGGTCTTTTCGTTTTACGCAGCCTTTTGGTTGCTGTGGCGAATGTTTATGGACGCCAGCTTTGATATCTACACTTCGTCCGTGATGATTTTTATGATTGTAGCGGTAGTGAATTACGTGATGATTAATCTGGCAATGACCCTAACCACGAACGTAATCACTAACCTCTTAACGATCATGATTATTGGGGGAATGGTTTTCTCAATTTTGACCAATTCCAGTCGGGACTGGTGGAAACACAACTTTAGCTTTTTAGGGACCGCCGAAAATTCGGCCAACTTTCAGTTTAACGTGACGTTAATCTTTTCGGGGGTCTTGATGATGACCCTGGTCGATTACCTCTTTGTTAATCTACAAAAACGATTTCCGGGGAAGAAAACGTTGATGTTAAGGTGGCTACTGTATGGCCTATCCATTTGCATTGCCTCGATTGGCCTCTTTCCTAATGATCCCGAATTCCATGTCCTGCATGATCGGATTTCGATGTGGCTGGTTTATATCATCTTAATCTTAATCGCAACGGTAAGGTGGCTCCTACCGCGCGTCACTAAGCAGTTCTTGGTATTGTCCTATGTAATGGGAGCGATTATGGGGGCCGAATACATCGTCTTTAAACTGACCGATTACCTATCATTAACGGCCTTTGAATTACTTGAGTTTGGTCTGGCCTTTTCTTGGATCTTGTTATTACTACAAAATATTGAGAACTTATCCAGTTTTGGCCATAACCTATTTATTGTGACGGTTGAAGAGGAGAAAACAACCGAAAATTAACTTTACTGAGGGCGAGACGAAAGTTGCTTACGGCTTCGTGAGCCTCCACGAGTACCAATAGAGGTCCAGAGTTTGGCTTTTGCCGGGCTTTGGACCTCTTTTGTGTACCGTGCCGTTTGCTTTTGATCTATCTAGAGGGATTATGGCAATGCGCCAGTTTGTTTTAACCAGACCAGGGTTAGGATAGTTCCAAGGCCCAGGCCGGGCATTAGGGGAATTGTCCGCAAACGAAAGAAAGCTAATCCCGAAAAGACACTCGCAAAGAAGGTTATAAGGGCAGTATTAAACCAACCTAACGTTAGGAGTGTCATCAATAAGAATTCCCAGTCCCCACTTCCTAAGCTTTTATTGACAAAGGTTAGAAAAGAGAAGAGGGTTATCTCAATACCAGCAAAGAAAAGATCAAGTGGTGACCAGCTAGGTTGGTAAAGGAAGAAGAGGGGGCTCAGGCCGGTGATAAAGATCGGGAAAATAAAGTGGTGAAAGTAATCACTACTTGCTAGAATAACAAGACTGGTAATAACCGCTATGAACGTAAAAGAATAAAGTAGTCGGGAATTACAAAGACTAGCTACCGCTAGGCCAGTACAAACCTCTGTCAAGGGGAAGAAAAGACTAATGGGGGCGTGGCAATAGCGGCAGTGGCCGGCCTGGAGCAGCCAGCCGACGATGGGGATGAGCTGCCAAAAGCGGAGTTGCTGGTGGCAAGAATCACAATGAGAGCGTGGTGGGGACCAGGGCAGTTTACCGGTACCAAGTCGGTAACCGGTAAGACAGGCAAACGATCCTAAAATAGTACCAATAATGAAGTAATAACAGCTCAGCATCCTTAAGACCTCCTTACTAAACTAAAACGGACTTTTTTGGTAAATCTCTGAAAATAACGCTTAGTGTTCGTTGACATTCTAAAATGAGCGTGATACTCTATTTAAGGTGCTTTTTTAGCAACGAGTGTCTGTCGTTGGGCAGACGAATGCGTCAACGAAGGCACGACAATCTAATATCCATCCAGCAATTTTTTTATTTTCTAAAAAGAACCACCTGGATGTGTGGACTTAAAATAAGGAAGGGGAAAAAATAATGCCAACCATTAACCAATTGGTACGTAAGGGCCGTAAGAGCCACAAGGGCAAGTCAAAGTCACCAGCTCTTGGTTATGTTTACAACACTTTCAAGAAAGAAGAAGTTAAGACACCATCTCCACAAAAGCGTGGGGTTGCTACCCGTGTCGGTACGATGACTCCTAAGAAGCCTAACTCAGCTCTGCGGAAGTACGCCCGTGTACGTCTTTCCAACCTGATCGAAGTTACTGCTTACATTCCAGGTATCGGTCACAACCTCCAAGAACACTCAGTTGTGTTAATTCGTGGTGGTCGTGTTAAGGACTTGCCAGGGGTTCGTTACCACGTTATCCGTGGTACCCTTGATACTGCTGGTGTTGAAGGCCGGATGCAATCACGGTCCAAGTACGGTACTAAGAAGCCTAAGAAGAAGTAATTTATAAGGAGGAGTTAAGTAATGCCACGTAAAGGACATGTACAAAAGCGTGAAATCTTACCAGATCCAATGTACAACTCAAAGCTGGTTACGAGCTTGATTGACCACTTGATGATCGATGGTAAGCGCGGAACTGCTACGAAGATTTTGTACGCAGCTTTTGACCAAATTAAGGAAGAAACTGGTAACGACCCAGTTGAAGTATTCCAAGAAGCAATGGACAACGTTATGCCAGTGCTGGAAGTTAAGGCCCGCCGTGTTGGTGGTTCTAACTACCAAGTACCGATCGAAGTTCGTCCAGAACGGCGGACCACGTTAGGTCTTCGCTGGATTGTTCAATACGCACGTTTGCGTGGGGAACACACTATGGTTGAACGGCTTACACGCGAAATCATCGATGCTTCTAACAACACAGGTGCTTCAGTTAAGAAGCGTGAAGATACGCACCGGATGGCAGAAGCCAACCGTGCCTTCGCACACTACCGCTGGTAATCACTTTCAATTGAGACCAGTTGCTTAACTGGTCGAAAAGGGGTGACGTAGTTGATAAATTACTGTCATCCCTTTTTCTGAAAATGACGAATTAATTGATAACCATAATTTGGAAGGAGATACACTCTTAAGATGGCTAATAAACGTGAATACCCACTCGCTAAGACTCGTAACATTGGTATCATGGCCCACATCGATGCCGGTAAGACGACTGCTACTGAGCGGATTCTTTACTACACTGGTAAGATTCACAAGATTGGTGAAACCCACGATGGTGCTTCACAAATGGACTGGATGGATGAAGAAAAGGAACGTGGTATCACTATCACTTCCGCTGCTACTACGGCCGTTTGGAAGGACTACCGGATTAACATCATCGATACCCCAGGACACGTGGACTTCACTGTCGAAGTTGAACGTGCATTGCGGGTGCTTGATGGTGCCGTAACGGTGCTGGATGCCCAAGCCGGTGTTGAACCACAGACCGAAACGGTTTGGCGTCAAGCTGACCAATTCAACGTTCCACGGATTGTTTTTGCTAACAAGATGGACAAGGTTGGGGCCAACTTTGACTACTCTGTTCAAACGATCAAGGACCGTCTGAACGTTACCCCACTGCCAATTCAACTGCCAATTGGTGCCGAAGATTCATTTGTCGGTGTTGTTGACCTGGTTAAGATGGTGGCCTACGTTTACGACGAAGATAAGCTGGGTACTAACTGGGATACTGTTGACATTCCAGATGACCTGAAGGACGAAGCTCAAAAGCGTCACGATGCTATGATCGAAACGCTGGCTGACATTGATGACAACATCATGGAAAAGTACCTCGAAGGTGAAGACATTTCCGTTGATGAAATCAAGGCTGCTATCCGTAAGGGTACTTTGGACCAAAAGCTCTTCCCTGTATTAGCTGGTTCGGCTTACAAGGATAAGGGTATCCAAATGATGCTGGATGCCGTTATTGACTACCTGCCATCACCACTTGATGTTAAGCCATTCGTTGCTCATGACGAAGACGGTAACGAAATCGAACTGACTGCTGGTGACGACAAGCCATTCGCCGCTTTGGCCTTCAAGATTGCTACTGACCCATTTGTTGGTCGTTTGACCTTCTTACGTGTTTACACTGGTTCACTGCAATCCGGTTCTTACGTTCTGAACGCTACTAAGGGTAAGCGTGAACGGATTGGTCGTTTGCTGCAAATGCACTCTAACCAACAACACGAAATCCCAGAAGTGTTCTCTGGTGATATTGCCGCTGCAATCGGTCTGAAGAACACCACTACTGGTGACTCCCTGACTGATCCTGATCACCCACTGCAACTTGAATCAATGGACTTCCCTGACCCAGTTATCCAAGTTTCTGTTGAACCTAAGTCCAAGGCTGACCAAGACAAGATGGACAAGGGTCTGCAAAAGCTGGCTGAAGAAGACCCAACCTTCAAGGCAGAAACGAACCCTGAAACTGGTGAAACGCTGATTGCCGGGATGGGTGAATTGCACCTGGACATCATTGTTGAACGTCTGCGTCGTGAATTCCACGCCGAAGTTAAGGTTGGTAAGCCACAAGTATCCTACCGTGAAGCATTTACTAAGCAAGCAAGTGCCCAAGGTAAGTTCGTTCGTCAATCTGGTGGTAAAGGTCAATACGGTGATGTATGGATCGAATTTACACCACTTGAAGAAGGTAAGGGCTTCGAATTCGAAGACGCCATTGTCGGTGGGGTTGTTCCACGTGAATTTATCCCTGCTGTTGAACAAGGTTTGAAGGAAGCTATGCAAAACGGTGTTCTTGCTGGTTACCCACTTGTTGACATGCACGCTAAGCTCTACGATGGTAGTTACCACGAAGTCGACTCTAGTGAAGCAGCCTTCAAGGTTGCCGCATCACTGGCTCTGAAGAACGCTGCTAAGAAGGCTGACCCAGTTATCCTTGAACCAATTATGAAGGTTGACATTGTTGTCCCAGAAGACAACATGGGTGACGTTATGGGTCAAGTTACCGCTCGTCGTGGTACGATCGATGGGATGGAAGAACGTGGTAACGCTCAACTGATCCACTCATTCGTTCCACTGTCAGAAATGTTCGGTTACGCTACTGCCCTGCGTTCTGCTACGCAAGGTCGTGGTACCTTCACGATGACTTTCGACCACTACTCAGCTGTTCCTAAGTCAATCCAAGAAGATATTATCAAGAAGAACGGTAACGAATAATCGTTCTTTACCATAAGTAAAAGGGGTATCTGTCAACTGGTATTGATGGATGCCGACACCTCTCACTTAAATGTGAGA
>NZ_JBJEEL010000075.1:0-25903 GCF_051873035.1 Limosilactobacillus sp. | reverse complement strand
TGATACAATATCCTAAATACTACTTCGTGTTCCCAGAAGCTCGGTCATTTATGGCTGAGTAGTTCACTTAGCGATTGCAGCGTCGCGTTTCCGTTGCCGCAGGAACAATAGCCAGATGATAATGATAAAGATAACACCGACCGAAACGGAAACCCGGGTATCAGGATTAAAGAACATGAAGATTAGAATAACCGTTAGGGCCGCCAGACTGAAGTAGTTGTAAGCTGGGAAAAGTGGCATCTTGAATGGGTGATCAACTAGGTCCTTGGCATGTTGCTTGCGGAAATTCAACTCGGCTAATAGGATAACAAACCACGGTACCATCCCTGGTAACACACTAGAACTATATACCACCACGAAGATGTTGCTTGCACTCTTGCTTACGACCGTTAAGAGTGAATTTACTGCAAAACCAACAAAAATCCAGAAAGCGATCGTTACCACGGCGACGTTTGGAACCACTCGCTTGGAAAGCTTACCGAAAAACTTCGGCACCTGACCGTCAATTGCCAGCTTAAACAGCATCCGGCTGGCACTGTAAATTCCTGAGTTGGCACCAGATAATGCAGCGGTCAAAACAACAAAGTTGATAATGCCGGCCGCACCAGTAATCCCGACTTTCGTAAAGGTTTCAACGAAAGGTGATCCAACGGCTGCTAGTTGGTTCCATGGATAGATTGAAACAATCACAAAGATAGCACCGATGTAGAAGATTAAGATCCGCCAAATAACTGACTTAACTGACTTAACAATGGCGTGACGTGGGGAAGCCGCTTCACCAGCAGTAATCCCTAGTAATTCAATTCCTTGATATGAACCAGCAATAACTGACATTGAGAACATAAAGCCCATGAAGCCGCCGGTGAAGAAACCGCCGTGCGTCCACATGTTCGAAATCCCAACTGGGTGCCAGTGGTTACCGAGTCCGACTACAATTACTAGTAACCCTAAGATAATCATTGCAATGATCGTTACAACTTTGATCATCGCAAACCAAAATTCTAGCCGTCCGTAAGCCTTAGCAGAAACAAGGTTAGCCAGAGTCAACATTACGATAACAACCAGCCCGGAGATCCAATCGGGTAATTTAGGCCACCAGTAGTTGAGGTACTGACTCATGGCGATGATATCCGAAATCCCCACAATAATGAATTGGAAGATGTTACTCCATTTCGTTAGGTAACCAGCAAACGGATGGATATACTTATCACCGTAATCGGCAAAGGATCCGGTCCCGGGGTTAACGTACACCATTTCACCAAGTGCCCGCATAACCCCATAGAGGACTAAACCAACAAAGGCATAGGCCAGTAAGACTGACGGCCCCGTCCATTTAATCGTTGACGTGGCCCCCATAAACAGACCACTACCGATAGTTCCCCCAATCGCGATCATTTCCATTTGTCCGGGCGTCATCGTCCGTCTTAGTTTGACTTTCTCATCCATCGCCATACTAAATTACCTCTCTTTCTCCATTAAAAAAGCTACCCAAAACCCCACCACAGATGCTGGTTAATCGGCAAATGTGGTCGAAGCTTTGGATAGCTGTTAATTGACAGTATTCAAGGAATATTGAATAATCCCCAACCACACTTAAAACGTTGTGGTTGTGGTGGAGGTGTAACAAAGTGGCGAACTTAAGACTAATAATTGCATTACTATTTCCTCCAATTCCTTTAGTATAATATTAGATTACTATGAGAATATGAGAAATGCAAGCCTTTATCGTAAGTTGTTTAATTTTTTGTTAAACGTTAGCAGGCGAGTAAGCGCCACCAACGCTATGATTACGGCGCCGAGCAGGGTTGAAATTAAATTGTGCTGATTACCAGTCTGTGGTAAGACCCTTTGATTATTCATGTTGCTCTCATCTGCCAGCTGATTTAGTGGCGCCTGCAACTGCGCTAACTTAGTTTTTAATTCGGGATCATCCATTTCGGCGGTCGGTTGTTCCGGCCCGAGCGTAATTGGCTGTAGTGGATCAGCAGGTAAATGATTGGTGGAATTGTCTTGTTGCTTGTCAGTAGGCCTATTAATTGTTGGTTCCTGGGAGTGACTATTCTGGTTACTGGTTCCTGGCTGCTCAGCTGGTTTACTAATTACCGGCTTTTGGTGCTGTCCCTGATCAGCTTCCTTGTTAGGAGTCGTTTTCTCGGGCCGGTTGGTCGTTGGTGTATTAGGTTGTCCAGGCTTCTTTTCAATCACTTGGTTATCCTTTATGGCAGGAGTTACCGGACGTTTTGGCTCCTCTACCGTTGTGGGGTGTTTAGTGTTTTCCTGATGTTCAACTGGGTCAGCTGGTTCATGTTTTCCTGGCTGCTCAGTCGGTGTGCTCTTATCTTGCTCCTCTTTGGTCGTTTCTTGTTGCTGCTGTTTGCCATCAGTAATGGATGAGGATGGTTCCTTTTCTTTTTCCTTATCCTTATCTCCTTGATCCTTATTCTGTTCCTGTTCTTTACCGGTCCCCTTATCTACCTGGTAGTTAACCTCAATCGCTGGCAGCTTAGTATCAAGCTTGTTTACTGGTAAAACCAAGGTTGGTACTGTGGTCTGCGAGGCAGTGTACCCCTCCTTAGTTGGTACTTGATATTCCTTAAAAGGCTCGACTGTCCACTTAGTCCCCTTCTTGGTCGCAGTGACGGTCTGCGTAATTGTTTGATCACCATCCGGTAGATGCAAGATAATCGTTCGAACAAGTTTCTTGCTGGTTGGCACCGGACTCTTTTTCTGAATTAGGAGGTGGTAAATTTTATCGTTACCCCTGCGGTGGTGCTGGAAGCTATCCGGTAGTTGGTCCGCATTAACATATTCCCACCCTTCCGGTACGGCGGGAAGCTTAACGATCCCCTGCTCATTAGTCGAAGTTGAAACGACGCGTTGACTTTCTTTACCAGAAAGGTCGTCAAGTATAAAGACAAGTGGTCCTTCGACGAGGTCTCCCTTTGAAGCCGGGTGATAAGTAATCTTGACCTTAGTAGACTTCGTTTTGGAGGTAACTACTTGACCCGGTAAATAAGTTCGTGATGGGCAGTATCCGTCATACGCTGGTGGAAAATATGGTGCCCAAATGGCGGTCTCATCATTACCGCTGGGATTAGCGGTCTGGTTAATAACCGTTGCTTGGCCATCGGGGTCAACAACCGTAATCTCCCGGCTCACCATTTCCTGCTGGATCGTGCTGGACTCACTAACCGGGGTGGTGGTCAGCTGACTATCGGCTAAGGCGTGACCACCCGCGGCGATTAATGCTACTGCCGTGCAAGCAGTCAGTGTTACCCTTAAAGATGCTTTTTTCATACACTGATTCTCCTCATCATTTAGACTTCACTTAATAAATACGGTGAGGAGTAACCAATGCACGTGTTCAAATATTAAATCATTCCGCTAATTTATAACCGAAACCCCGCACGGTCAACAGGTGAACCGGATGGTGAGGATCATTCTCCAGCTTATCCCGGAGGTGACTAATATGGATGTCGACAATTCGCGATGTATTGAGGATATCGTAACCCCAAACACCATTAACCAACTGGTCACGACTGAGAACCTGGTTGCGGTGGTCAATCAGATATGACAGCAGTTGAAATTCCTTCGGGGTCAGCTCAACCGGTAAATCATTCTTTAGGACTCGGTAGTTTTGATAATCTACCTGCCAGTGACCGATAGTTATTACCCGCGGTGAAGCCGTTTTCGTTAGAACTTTTGGCGTTGAATCCTGTACCTGTTGGTAGAGCCAGAGTCGCTGTTTAATCAGCGCCCGTAAAACACGGTCCGTAAATGGGAAGGTGACCACGTCGTCAACCCGTGCCTGGTACAGCTTCCGCTGGATTCGTTCAGTTATTTTAGTGGTAAAGGCGATAATTGGTCCGTGCACTTGGGGACGAACCAAAGTCATCGTGGCAATTGCCGTATCGAGGGTGGATGCATCAAGGTCCCACCATATTCCGGCCGGCCGCTTATGATCTAATTCAACTACTAGGCCGGTTGGGGTCGTCACTTGGTCAAATGTCCAGGCAGCCCGCTTACTAAGTCGGTCTAAGCGGGTGATTAGGTCAGCGTTTTGCCCCATTAGCAAAAATCGGTCGGTCATCTCTTCCTCCAGAGTTTACATAATTTTTACAATAAAAAGATTAAATATTTACAGTGCATTGCTATTCTCTATTTGTACCATAGGAAATTAACGAAAACAACTAGAGGGAGTATTGGCGATGAAGAGAATTATTACAATCATCATCACTGCAGTGATTATTGGCGGCCTCGGAATTGGCTGGACCGCTGTTAAAAAGTTACCGTCGTTATCAAAAGTAACGATTGTTGGGTCTAGTGCCCTCCAACCACTAGCAGAAGCTGTCACCAATGAATACCGGACAGTTAACCCTCGAGCCAGTATCACCGTCCAGGGTGGCGGTTCGGGGACCGGCTTGAGCCAGGTCCAGGCCGGCGCCGTCGATGTCGGTTCATCGGATATCTTCGCTGAACAAAAGGACGGTATTGATAAACGAAAACTTCAGGACCACCTCGTGGCGGTTTCAGGAATCGTTCCCATTGTCAACCGTGACCTGGGAATTAAGGACCTTTCCCTTGCCCAACTCCGTCAGATCTATATCGGACAAGTTAACAATTGGCGCCAACTCGGCGGACCAGATCTTCCGATTACCGTAATCAACCGGGCGGCCGGAAGCGGTACCCGGGTAACATTTGAGCAGGTGGTCTTAAAGGGGCAGCGCTCAATCAATGCTCAGGAACAGGATTCCAACGGAACGGTCAAGGAGATCGTGGCCCGGACACCGGGTGCCATCAGCTACATCTCAGCTGCCTACCTTAGTTCACAGGTCCAGCCCCTGAAGATCGCCGGGGTTGCGGCCACAGCCAAGAACATCACCACTAACCGCTGGCCGCTGTGGTCGTACGAGCACATGTACACCCAGCGAAAGCCAACTAAGGCCACCCAGCAATTCATCAACTACATGCAGTCTAAGCAAGTCCAACAGACCCTGGTAAAACGGGCACACTACGTCAATATCCACGATATGCAGGTCCAAAAAGATGCCGCTGGAAGAATTCAGGAAAAGGAGTAAGTCCATGGATAATTTCAAAACCCAACTAACCCAGCCATCACCTGAGAGTCGTCAGGAATGGATGGGCAAGATCGTTAGCTCCCTCGCTATCATCCTGATCGGTGGTCTAGTCCTTGCCATCCTCGTTTTCTTGACCATTAAGGGGATTGCCCTGTTTACCGACAACGATGTTTCTGTCTGGCATTTTCTTTCACAGGCCGACTGGCAACCCGGCCACCAGCACTACGGCGCCCTCCCCATGATCACGACTTCCTTTAGTGTCACCATCCTGGCCGGAATCATCGCTCTTCCCCTGGCCCTGGTGGTAGCGGTGGCGATTACCGAAATCCTGCCCAAGAAAACGACCAGCCTGTTCCAGCCCCTGATCGAGCTCCTCGTCGGGGTACCCTCCGTGGTGTATGGGTACCTAGGACTAACCATTATTGTTCCCGAAATACAACGCCTCTTTGGTGGGACCGGCTTTGGGATTCTCGCCGCAACCGGGGTTCTCTTCTTAATGATCCTGCCAACCATGACTTCGATGACCGTCGACAGCCTCAACGCCGTTCCCAAGCAGTACCGACAGGCTTCCGCCGGACTAGGCGCCACCCGCTGGCAGACCATCTCCCGCGTTATCATCCCCAGTGCCAAGGATGGTATCCTAACTGCCGCAGTCTTTGGGATGGCCCGGGCGTTCGGTGAGGCACTAGCCGTTCAAATGGTGATCGGTAATACGGCTGTCATGCCAAAGGAGCTGGTTGAGTCTTCAGCCACCCTCACCAGTGTCCTGACCACCGGGATCGGTAACTCGGTCATGGGGACCACGGATAACAACGCCCTCTGGTCCCTAGCCCTCATCCTATTGCTAATGTCACTCGTCTTTAACCTGCTGATCCACTTAGTAAGTAAGAAAGGAGCCGCGTAATGTCACCTGAACGCGTTGATAAAATTGCCACGGGGGTCATCCTGGGACTGGCCGGAATCGTGGGCCTAGTCATCCTGAGCCTGCTGGGCTATATTCTCGCCCAGGGTATCCCCCATATCTCATGGCACTTCTTGACTAGCGGTGCGGAATCATTCACGGCCGGTGGTGGGATCCGTGACCAGCTGTTCAACTCCCTCTATCTTGTCGTCTTGACCTTGATCGTCTCCGTCCCCCTCGCCCTTTGTGCAGCGATCTACCTCAGTGAATACGCCCCGGATAACCGGCGGACCCGCCTACTCCGGTTGGCAATTGAGGTTTTAAGCTCCCTACCCTCCGTGGTTGTTGGTTTGTTCGGCTACCTGGTCTTTGTTTTGAAATTTGGCCTGGACTTCTCCATTCTTGCCGGTGCCCTGGCGTTGACCATCCTCAACCTCCCCATCCTGACCCGTAGCTGTGAGGCCGCCCTCCGTCAGGTCCCCTACCTCCAGCGTCAGGCCGGCCTGGGATTGGGAATGGCCAAGTGGCGGGTCACCACTAAGATTGTCCTACCAGCCGCCCTCCCCGGGATTCTCACCGGAGCCATCTTAAGCGCCGGCCGGATCTTCAGTGAGGCCGCCGCCCTAATTTACACTGCCGGTCAAAGCGCCCCAGTGATTAACTATACCGACTGGAACCCGTTTAGCCCGACCAGTTTTCTTAACCCCATGCGGCTCGCAGAAACGCTCGCGGTCCACATCTGGAAGGTTAACAGTGAGGGCCTGGTCCCTGACGCCCGGGCTGTCTCCAACGGTTCTGCCGCGGTCTTAATCATCACCATCCTGTTATTTAACCTGATCGCCCGTTACGTCGGGTACCGGATTAAACGTCACCTAGCAAAGTGAGGAGTAAAAGAATGCAAACAAACTCGGCCCTAGAAGCAAAGAATCTCCAGGTCTTTTACGGTGATAAGCACGTCGCTTATGATATCAACCTCAAATTCCCCCAGCACCAGATTACAGCTCTGATCGGGGCCTCAGGTTCGGGGAAATCAACCGTCCTGCGGAGCCTCAACCGGATGAACGACGACCTCGCCACGGTAACCGGGGAAATCAACTTCCACGGTGTCAACATCAACCAGCCGAAGGTCAACGTCTACCGGGTTAGGCAACGGATCGGGATGGTCTTCCAGCAGCCGACCCCCTTTCCAATGTCAATCTACGAGAACGTAATCTACGGCCTACGTCTAGCCGGCGAAAAGGACCGGCACGTCCTTGATCAACGGGTCGAGGAAAGCCTCCGCCAGGCCGCCCTCTGGGATGAGGTAAAGGACCAGCTCAAATCCAGTGCCCTGGCTCTTTCTGGTGGGCAGCAGCAGCGGCTCTGTATCGCCCGTACACTGGCGGTCCAGCCGGAAATTATTCTGCTGGATGAACCGACCAGCGCCCTCGACCCAGTTTCGACTTCGCAGATCGAGGATACTCTAGTACAATTAAAGGAGCAGTTTACAATCATCATGGTGACCCACAATATGCAACAGGCCTCTCGCTCGGCAGACTGGACCGCCTTCATGCACCAGGGGCACCTAATTGAATTCGATAAGACCGCCACAATCTTTATGAATCCGCATGAACAGCAAACGGCCGACTACCTGAGCGGCAAGTTTGGTTAGGAGGAAAAATATGGGTGCGATTTTTAATGATGAACTAAGACGTCTCCGTGGCCACTTCATGGAGATGGGAATCGATGCTAGTGAGCAGATCTACCAAGCAACTAAGGCCTTTACGGAGCATGATTCCGACCTCGCTAACCAGGTCCTGACTACAGATAATAAGATTAACAATGAGGAGGTCAACCTAGAGAAGGAGGCCCTTAAGCTGATGGCCCTCCAACAACCAGTTGCCAGTGATTTTCGTAAGATTATCAGCATCTTAAAGGCCAGTAGCGATATCGAACGGCTCGGTGACTACGCTACCCACATTGCCCGGGCCGCAATCAACCTGAGCGACCGGGAACACAATGAACAAGTTGAAGGGCAAATCGAAAAGATGATGATGATCGTCCGTGAAATGCTGGAACAGGTTTTAGATGCCTATGCCCAAATAAATGAACAGGCCGCCTACGAGGTTGCTAACGAGGACCTCCGTGTTGATATGATCTATGTCCAGCAGCAACAGGCTATTCTAAATGCCCTAGCCAAGGCGGGGGGCAATGTGAAAACTTACAGCGACTATCTTGCGGTCATCCGCTACCTGGAACGATCAGGTGACCACATCGTCAACCTTGCCGAGTGGGTCATCTACATTGCTTCCGGAAAACTAGTGGAATTAAACCCCGGCAAGGCCGATCCTACGATGGTGGAACGTAAACTAAAAGAACAATAATATAAAAAGAACCATTCAGAATTTCCTAGGAAATTCCGAATGGTTCTATTACTTTAAATTTTTACTTTACAGCGAATGAATAACTCTTTCGATATCATCGACAATTTGTTTAGGTGTTAGATGGTACCACTCATAAAGAACATCCAGTGGAACATTATCCGCAAACTCACGAGGGGCACCAAAGTTCAATACCTTCATCGGTGTTGGTCCGTAGTAACGGTCAATGGTTTCACCAAAGCCACCACTAAGGTTACCATCTTCAAGGGTAACGACGACGTCATGGTTTTCCGATAAGTGATGCAAAACATCGGCATCGATTCCGGTAACTGACTTTGGATTAATCAGGGTGGCATCGACGTTTAGCTTCTTTTGTAGTTCGGCACATACCTGCTGACCGAGTTCCCAGAAGTCACCGACCGCCATAATGGCCACTTCACTACCGTGGTGGGCAATGTCATACTTGATATTGCTATAATCGTCCTGGGTCGCCTTACCATGCAGCAGTGGCTTTTCTGGTTCACGGATAACTACCGGTTGATCGGTTTGCTTAATCGCCCACCGGAGCATTGAAAGTAATTCTTCAACATTGGTTGGTGCAAGGTATTCAATGTTTGGCAGGTCACTGATCATTGAAATATCAAATGATCCCTGGTGGGTTGCCGACTCAGTGGCAATGGTTCCGCCACGAACAATCATCACTACTGGTGAATCGTTTAAGGCCATATCATGAATCAAATGGTCGTATGCCCGCTGGAGGAAGGTCGCGTTTTGGAAAACGACTGGTCGTGCCCCGGCTGCGGCCATTGCTACCGCGGTACTGATACAATCTTGTTCCGCAATCCCAACATCGTAATAACGTTGGGGATGCTTAGCTTGGAACTTCTTCAAATTAAAGACACCCGGAATAGCGGCGTTCATCGCTACAATCGGTTCACCAGCTTGGATTTGGCGGTCTAATTCCTCCAGGATCGCATCACTGTAGTTTTCTCCGGTCGCTTCCTGCTTTGCCTTACCGGTCTTAAGGTCAAATGGTTGCCGCCAGTGGTAAAGCATCTTTTCCTTTTCCGCCGGCGCATAGCCCTTACCCTTTTGAGTATTGACGTGGAGGACGATTGGATGGTCAATGTCTTTAACATCTTTGAAGGCTTCAATCATTGTCTTGAGATCATTTCCCGCTTTAACATAGCGGTAGTCAAGCCCCATAAACTTAAAAATGTTATTTGCCGATTGGCCATCGGTATCACGAAGCTCTTTTAACCCCTTGTAAAGGCCACCCTGGTCCTCATCGATGGACATTTGATTATCATTCACGACGATAATCAGGTTAGAGTTAAGCTTGGCCGCGTTATTTAATCCTTCAAAAGCCAGGCCACCACTAAGGGAACCATCCCCGATAACGGCCACAATATTATCCTTAGAGTGGGGCTTGAGGAGGTCACGGGCCTGGGCTAAGCCGACTGCTAATGAGATGGACGTTGAGGTGTGACCAATCTCGAAGAAGTCATGGTTACTTTCTTCGGGTGAAGTAAAGCCGGAGATATCCTCGTAGTGATCAGGGTCTAAAAAGCCTAGTTTCCGCCCCGTTAACATCTTGTGCGGATAACTTTGGTGTGAAACGTCCCAGATTACCTTGTCGTGAGGAGAATTAAAGACGTAGTGGTATGCAATGGTCAATTCCATAATGCCAAGGTTAGGACCCACGTGTCCACCGATCGCCGAATCACGCTCGAGGACCAGTTGACGCATCTCACGGGCAAGTTGCTTTAATTCATCAAGTGACATCCCCTTTATATCCGCGGGTTCATTCACTTCATTCAATAGATAATCTGGATGCCGATTCATCTATCGCCACTCCTTTACTTATAGTTTCAATAATAATATTTTACCACTTTTCACAAGCCGGCGAAAACTTGCTAACGTTAAATTGACGAACTGGATAGATTTCGCTACCATTAATCTTAGCGTTAATTTCGAAATGAGGGGCCAATTGATATGGGGGATATTGAGAATGCGGCGGTTGAAAAACTATCACCGCTTAAAAACTTAACGACCGAACAGGCGGCACTGGTCAATGATATTTTGGACTTTACCCGCGCCCACTTGAATGCTGATTATCCAGCAATTTACACAATCTTTGGCGATGCGGGCACCGGCAAAAGTGTGGTCCTCTCCCAGCTGTTTGACCGAATTCAGACTGCCGCCCGGCGGGATCAACAGTCCGCCTTTTATGGCACAACCAACTACTTTGTGGTCAACCACCCGGAAATTTTAAAGGTCTACCGTGAGATTGCCGGGGCACGCCCGGAGTTATATAAAAAGGACTTTGCCCGCCCCACCTCACTGATTAATCAGTTGGATAAGCGTCATCAGCACTTTGACGTGGCGGTAATTGACGAGGCCCACCTACTGCTGTCTAAGCCGGACCATTACAATAACTTTTATCATGATAACCAGTTAGTTGAGCTTATTAAGCGGGCCAAAGTGATTATCATTGTCTTTGACCAGTACCAGGTTTTACGAATGAAAAGCCTGTGGACACCGGAACGACTAAGAAAAATTACTGACCAATACCCGCATCGGGAGTACCATCTTCACCATATGTTTCGGATGACGGCGAGTGATGAGCTAGTTGATTGGTTTAACCATTTTATGAATGATTACGAACTAACTCCCCTCCCCTCGAATGCTCGTGACCACTACGACTTTCGAATCTATGCTGATGCGGAAGCCATGCGCCAGGCAATTGTTCGGCGGAATCAGGAGGTTGGTTTGTCACGGATCCTTTCTACTTCTGGTTACCCATCGACACTGGACGGTGGCAAGCACTACATTAAAGAGGGCCAGTTTAAAATGCCCTGGGACCAGTACAACTATACGGTGACTCCCTGGGCAGAACTACCGCAAACGATTGATGAAGTAGGATCAATTTATACCTGCCAGGGCTTTGACCTTAACTACACGGGAATTATCATTGGGCCGCCGATTAGCCAGATCCCCGGTACGAATCAATTACAAATTAACCTTGATAAGTATACCGATAGTGAGGCATTTAAAAAGCGGGCCGACCTGACTGACCCCCAAACAATTCGGGCACTGGAAGAGCGGATGATCATGAATTCGTTAAACGTCCTATTTAAACGGGGTGTTTACGGCACTTACCTTTATGCCCACGATCCACTGTTACGACGGACGCTCTGTCAACTTTTCACCCAAGCCGGCTTTCGCACCCCAACGGAGGAGTAACTATGACCAAAAAACTTAATAAGCCCCTTTTAATTACTGCCGGGGTAATTGTTTCGCTAATCCTGATTTATTTTATTTACCGGGATTATCGACCAGAAATATTCTTACTGACCCACATGAACGCACACAATAAGGTTATCCTGATGCAGCTGATCCGTAGCCATGGTATTAAAAATATGCTGCTACTACTGGCGTTGATTGCAACCTTTAATGCCATCCCCGGGATGTCTAATTCCTTTGTCTGCATATTTACCGGCCTCTGTTACGGCCCGGTGGTCGGCTTCATTGTTAACTGGATCGGTAACATCTTAGGAAACTGCGGCGTCATGAGTATTATTCATAAAATTGACCTATCAAAGCTTTCCAAAAAGTCCAAGCTCTTGAGTTACCTGCTAAACCAACGCTACCCCCTCGTCGGTCTAACCATCGGTTTCATGGTACCGGTGATTCCAAGTGTTCTGGTTAACTACGCCGGTGCCCGCATGAAGGTGAGCTGGGTACGCTATTTGGTAGCAGTTGTAATTGGAATGGCGCCAACTTCCTTCATCTATGCTTTCGGGGGCGATGCCCTCTTCAAGCACAACGATAAGCGGCTTATTGGTGCGGTAATCGCAATTATCGTTGTTATCGCCATGTTTGTCTTAATTAAGAAGCTGATTAAACGTGGCCGCCGCAGTAAGCAGGAGGCTAGCCTTTAACCGAAATAAATAAACAGCTCCAAGCATTCGGGTTTGACCGAGTGTTTGGAGCCGTTTTTTTAATTATAGGTCAATGTCGAGCATGATTGGCGTGTGGTCACGCCGTTGACCACTGTCGATCATTGAAGAATCCTGAAGCTTATCGGCTAACCGGTCACTAACTAGCCAGTAGTCGATCCGCCATCCAGAATTATTCTGCTTACTGGTCAGCACCCGTTGAGCCCACCACGAATAGGCGCCGGTTTGGTCGGGGTGCAGGTAACGGAAACTATCAGTAAAGCCAGCGTTAAGGAGTTTAGTAAAGCGCTCCCGTTCTTCGTCGGTAAAACCGGCTGAATGGTGATTATTCGCCGGGTGAGCCAGGTCGATTTCTTCGTGGGCTACGTTAAAGTCGCCGCTCGCGATGACCGGCTTTTGTTGGTCGAGTTCTTGTAGGTAGGCCCGGTAGTGGTCATCCCAAACCTGCCGCTCGGCTAACCGCTTTAAACCGTTCCCGGAATTAGGCGTGTAAACTTCGGTGACATAGAAGTCGGGGAATTCAAGGGTAATGATTCGCCCTTCCTCATCCATCGGTTCTGGAGCGCCAATCGTCGGGTAGGTAACCTTAGGATCATACTGGTCACGGTAAAGGTACATGGTCCCGGCATACCCTTTTCGGGCTGGCTCAACCGAACTTCGCCAGGCAACTTGATAGCCCGGGAAAAGCTTATCAAGTGCCTGGTAGTGCTTCTTGGTGGGGCCATTCTTCGAAAGCTTGGTTTCCTGAATCGCCACGACATCGGGCTTGAGGTCGTCAATTTTTTGTAAGACTTCCCGCGTTTCACCGGCCCGCGTCGAAGTTCCGGTCAGTGCCGCGTTAATTGAATCGATGTTCCACGAAATAAATTTCATTATTAGTCTCCTTTACAACTGTCTCTGGCTAATATTATACCGTTTTTTCGGTTGACTGGTGGCTAAGAGCCAACCAATATTGGTCAACAGTAACAATAAAAGTTTCATGAAATTTCCTGCTAGCTTTACGCTAATACGGGTATAGTGAGTCAAACGTCACTGATTAATCTGATTTTTCTCTAGAAAATTGTAACGATTAGAGTTACAATTATTTTTGAAAGGATGGATGATAGATGCGTGTTTCAACTCGTTTTAGTGACAGTATCCATATTCTAGCGTTTATTTCAATTTATAAAGGAAAGGTGCCGCTAACTAGCGAGAACATTGCCGGAAGTGTTGAGACCTCACCGGTGGTTGTCCGCCGTTTAATGAGTGCCCTGAGCAAGGCCGGCCTAATCCGGACCGTTCATGGTTCTGCTGATCCGAACCTCGCACGTTCGGCAAGTGATATTTCCTTGTATGACGTTTTCCTAGCAATTGAGGGACCGGATAAACACCTTTTTACAATCGATGAAAAGACGGCTCCCGAATGCATTGTCGGTGGTAATATCCAATCAACATTAACGGAGTTTTACCACCAGGCCGAAGTGGCAGCTGACGCGAAGTTAGCCAGCATTACCTTGCAGGATGTCATTGATACGATCCTGGTTAAGCAAGCACAAAAGGAAGCACTACAGCGAAAGGAGTAATCGAAAATGAAGTATTTTATTACCGGCGCGACCGGTCACCTAGGCAGTAAGGTTGTTACTGAATTAGCAAAGTTGGTTCCCAAAGAGGAGATTCGTTTAGGGGTCCACACCCCGGCTAAGGCGGCAGCCCTCCAACAGGCCGGCTATGAAATCACCGCAATCGACTATACTAATGTTGCTACGATGACGACCGCCTTTAGCGGCGTGGATGTTTTAATTTACATCCCGAGCCTGACTTACGATGTCCAGGGACGGATTAATGAATTTGAAAATACCCTAACGGCGATGAAGGCCGCCAAGGTTAAGGATATCGTGGACGTCAGCTTTATTGCTGACCAGTATAACAGCCCCTTCCAGATGGCCGGTTACTACGCCTATTTACCGGCCCGGCTGGCTAGTTCACCGTTTGGCTATGCCGTCATTAAGAATGCCCTATATGCTGATCCGTTAGTACCCTACCTCCCAGAGCTGATTCAACGGCATAACGTGATCTACCCGGTTGGTAACCAGGCGATGTCCTTCATCAGTCGCCAAGATAGTGCCGAGGCAATTGCCAACGTGGCCGTTAAGGAGTACCTGCGTGACCAAGGGCAAAACTATTTGCTGACGATGAAGCAAAATTACAACATGGTGGAGCTAAGCACAATCATGACTAAGGTCACCGGGAAACCGATTGGGTATGCCCCGACCAGCCTGCAGGAATTTGCGGATATTTACCGTTCCGAAGGGGATGGTGATGAGTTGGCCTCCATGTACCATGCGGCCGCACGCGGTCTAATGGATGGGGTTACTAATGATTTCCAACACATTACCGGCCACGATCCACAATCGATGTCGGCGTTCTTAGCGCATAATTACCATGAATAATTCTAAAACGGGGAGCAGGGCCAATGGTCTTGTTCCCCTTTTAAAATTGAAAATACTATAATAGTAGCCAGTTACTAACAAAAGGAGTTGGTTTGGTGAATAGTGTACCAACTAAAATTGAAGTTCGTGGCGCAAAGGTCCACAACCTCAAAAATGTCGATATTGATATTCCGCTACATAAAATGGTTGCCATTTCCGGCCTGTCCGGTTCCGGAAAAAGCTCGCTTGCGATGGGGATCCTGTATGAAGAAGGTTCCCGCCGCTACCTTGAAGCACTGTCTACTTATACTCGCCGGCGAATCAAGCTCGGTGCCCAGGCCGAAGTGACTAGTGTTAAGCACATTCCATCAGCCTTGGCCCTCCGCCAGCGTCCTAGTATCCCCTCAGAGCGGGCGACCGTAGGAACGATGAGTGAAATCTTTAACGTCATTCGGTTAATTTTTTCACGATTGGGAGCACCGGTCTGCCCTAATGGTCACCGGCTCCAGCCAAGCCTGGCGATCGCTGAGACGATGAGTCGGTCCGATAGCAGTATGGGGGAGCTGACCTGTCCTGTCTGCGGTACCAAGTTTCAGGCCTTTAGCGCCGAGGACTTTGCCTTTAACTCTGACGGTGCCTGTACGAACTGCCAGGGAACTGGACAGGTCCGTGAAATTGACGACAGTAAGCTAATTGGTGACGAAAATCTGAGCCTTGCTGACGGGGCCGTCGCTTCTTGGCACCTTCCCGGCCGTAATTTTATGCCTAATGTTGCTGAACAGGCGGGGGTTCGTATTCACGTTCCCTATAAGGACCTAACTGCCCGGGAAAAGGACTTCGTTTTAAACGGGCCCCAGCAAAAATTCAAAATGGACTTCCGTTCGGGGACCGGCCGGGTTTTCCACGATTTTAACGCCCTTTATGAAAACGCCCACGCCGCCGTACTGGAATCGGCCAAGTCAAGTAAAAGTGAACGGGCCCAGAAGCGGATTAGTGAGTTCTTCCATTACTCCACCTGCCCAGTTTGCCATGGTACCCGGCTCCGCCCCGAACTTTTGAAGCAGCTGGCTGGGGGGCTTAACATTGCCGAAGTCAGCAACCTTACCTTGGGTGAATTAAGGGACTGGAAGGCTCGAGTACTAGCTTCCCTCCCTGCCAACATGAATAAGATGGCAAACAGTCTTTTTAAAGAATTTGATGATAACCTCCGTCCGCTTCTGGAATTGGGGCTAGACTACTTAACCCTGTCGCGGAATGGTAATACCCTGTCGACCGGTGAATTACAGCGGATTCAACTAGCCCGGACACTGCGGACACAAACTACCGGTGTCTTATACGTACTCGATGAACCGTCAATTGGTCTCCACCCTGATAACATCAGCGGACTGCTAAACGTCTTCCATGAGCTTGTTCAGCAGGGGAATTCACTCGTGGTTGTTGACCATAATGTCGATATCATTAAACATGCTGACTGGATTATCGAAATTGGCCCCGGCTCTGGCGACCAGGGCGGTCAAGTGATCGCGCAAGGAACACCGGCGGCAATTGTTGACAACCCGGCCTCCAAGATTGGTCCTTATCTTAAGGGGACCGCGGACTTAATGGCCCGCTCGGTCGCTAGTCAGCCAAGTGAGCAAAAAATTGACTTTGAAGTTGCCGATTACTATAACCTTAAAGACGTGCACGCCGCCCTACCGGTTAACCGCCTGAGTGCAATTACCGGTTTCTCCGGTGCCGGGAAAACCAGCTTGATTTTAGATAGCCTAATTCCCGCAATTAAGGCCAAAAATACTGGCCAGCCCCTTCCCCAGCAGGTTCGCCAGCTGAAGTCGCCGCTCAAGGAAGTAGTTAGTGTCGATGCCGCCCCAATTGGGAAAACCCAACGTTCAACGGTTGCCACCTATACCAGCATTATGGATAACCTGCGGAAGTTGTTTGCGGCCCAACCCCTAGCTAAGGAGAAGCATTATACCCCTAGTTACTTCTCTTATAACAATAAGCAAGGCGCCTGCCCCAATTGTGGTGGTGCCGGAATCGTCACGCTGGATATCCAATTTTTGCCGGACATGCAGCAAACCTGCCCGGTCTGCAACGGGGACCGTTATAACCAGCAAGTACAAGCGGTGAAGTGGCATGGTTATTCGATCGTTGACCTTTTGAAGTTGGATATTCGCCAGGCCCTGCCGGTTTTCAAAGATGTTCCTAAGATTGAACGTGAACTTAAATTACTGCAAGAAGTTGGCCTGGACTACCTCCACCTCGGTGAAAGCACCCCCAGCCTGTCTGGTGGTGAAGCCCAACGCTTAAAGCTAGTTAAGCACCTCAACCACAACCAGGCTACCACGCTGTTTGTCTTTGACGAACCGACGATTGGCCTCCACCCGTTGGATGTTAAGACTCTGGTAGGAGTCATTCAACAATTACTTGATCGGGGAGCCACGATTATCACGATCACGCACGACCTTAACCTAGTTGTCAATGCGGACTACGTACTGGACCTGGGCCCGCGTGGTGGGAAAAATGGGGGCCGGGTAGTTGCCTCAGGGACCCCGCAAAGCTTAATTAAGCACCCGGTAAGCCTGACGAGTAAGTACCTAGCCGACTACTGGAACCACTATCAGCATTAGAAAAAGCCCTAAGTGTTCGGAAATTTCCGGGCACTTAAGGCCTTTTTCGTCTTAATTAAAGTTAAGTTGACCAAGCCACTGGTCGATTTGGCCGTCATTATTTAAAACCGCCCCTGCATTAACGTGGGTGTCATAGTTATTTTCCTTAACGGTTCGCTCAACAAAGCTTTGCGAACGGTCATAGTTACTACCACCCGAAGTGGCAAACAATCCTAGGTTCTTACCGTTGAGGTCAAGATGGTCAATTAGGCTGCTGATCATCCGCGGCGGAATTCCCCACCAGATGGGGTGGCCAATCACAATGTTTTCGTAGCCACTAATGTCCGGTAGGTCAGCGGCGTTAATTGCAACCCGGCTGTTGTGCTGGTGTTGCTCAATAGAAGTACGACTTTTAGGATCGTGCCAATTCAGGTCGGCGTCCGTGTATGGTTGAGCGGCCTGAACCGGTGCAATGTCAGCGTTGAGCCTTTGGGCGACCTTTTCAGCCACCTTTTTGGTGGTATTAGTTGCTGAGTAGTATAAAACAAGTGTTTTTACCATAGTTAACCGCTCCTTTATCTGATTTATAACTAGTTTAGCGGGATAGCAGCTGAATGTAAAATACTTATTTATTATAAGTGAGCATTCACTGACCGTATGGTAACCTAGTCCTTTGCTTGGCTAATTAATTGCTGACGTAGTTTTTCCACGACCTCCCCGACGAGGACCGGCTTAAACTTAGCTGAGAAAATCCCCAGGAACTTAAGCAGGGGGACATTACGGGTCATCTTATCCTTCCGCCCTGCGCCGTATACCAGGGTTGGTTCAACGTAAGCCAACGGTACCGAACTAGCCTGTAGGTACTTAATCAACTCTTTTTTGGTACTGGTAAATTTCTTCGGACCCAGCGTCCCGCCGATAAAGCCCATGGCCCGGACATTTCTTGTTTCGGCCACCGCCCGCATGACCTGGGCCGGCTGCTGGTTTAACTTTTTAAATTCCTGGGGATCATTGCTAGGCGCACCGACAAAATCCACGATAAGGTCAACCCGGCTCGGGGTGGCGTTAAGGACCGCCTGCTAGTCAGTTACATCGACTTGGAGATTAGTAATGGCAGGGGTGGCAAGTGAATTCTTACCGGAGCGGGATAAAACGTAAAAGTGGCTATCCTGATCGTGCTTTAGCCAATTTTGGGTGAAATTACGGCCTAAATAACCGTTACCACCTAATAGAACAATATTTTTCATTACTGTCAGTCCCTTCATTTAATCTCCACATTGTAAATAATTACCGCACTGGATACAATTTATAATAAAAGTTAAACTGTGCAATAAAGATAGGAGAATTCAGTAATGCCAATGTCTAAGAACGATTTACGCTGGCGAAGGACACACGAACAGATCAAGCGGGCCTTTGTTAAGGAACTGACGCAACGGCCCTTTGAACAATTGACAATCAGTGCGCTTATCAAGTCAGCTCAAATAAGCCGGCGGGCCTTTTATACCCATTTTACGGATAAGTACGACCTTCGCGACCAACTAGAGCAGCAATTGGTTGCCCGGTTAAAGGCCGCCTTCGCTGAGGATCACCGTCACTTCATGCAGGACCTTAGTAACAAACAGGCCCTTTGGAAGCAGTATACCGTCTTGTTAACAAATGTTTTAACCCTAATTAACCAGGAGCGGCAGCTTTTTCGGGCCCTGCTTTCGGCAAACGGGGATGCCCACTTTAACCGGCAGCTGTGGGAGCTGGTCGCTAGAGAAATCGACACCCGGGTTGACCTGTACAATGCCCACTTCACAGACCGCCTTCCCCGCCACTATGCTCTGGTGCTGATTGTCGACGGGCTGATGGGACTGATTTTAGCATGGTTGAATAATCCGCACCCAGAAAGTGTGGACCACTTTTCGGAAATTTTAACGGCTAGTCAGCTAATTGCCCCACTGGAATTGTTGGCACCGGACCAATCATAATTCCCCACGGCTCTACTTTGGGAAGGACCCTTACTTGCGATTACGCAATTTCTGGTTTATTTGCCGAACATCGTGATCTTGGTTGATCCGTGTAATCCCCCAAATAATTACGTAAATTAGGACGATCATTAAAAAACTAGCAAGGTTTAAGTGCCAGTGGTTAATCGCAATCATTATTGAAGCCAAGATAACCGTGAGAATGAAATGGGTTAGCAACGCGGCTAGGTAGCTTAAATCCGTATCAAAGATCAGGCTCAAAAGACCAATCAGTCCACCGACAATTAGCACACTGGTGGTATTGCGCATGGTTGGCATTGTTCTTTGAAACTGCAGCGTCAACATAACGAGGTAAGTCGTCGCCGCAAACCCGATCCCCGTACAAAAGCGTCGAAATAATTTTTGCATTCTGCTCACCTACAATCCTAAGTATTCTTTAATTATCGGTACAAATCGCCGGCTAATTGATGTTTTGATGTTATGGGATAGTTTAGCAATCATGGTTCCGGAAAAGCCGTTTTCAATTGATTGTAAATAGTCCATATTGATAATGGCGTGGCGCGAGACCTGGATGAACTTGGGATCGTTAAGTCGTTCTTGAATATCCTTGAGTTTACCGGTCGTGGTGATCGTACGGTCAATTGTATAAAAGGTTAATTCGTGTTGGTTAACTTCAACCATTAGTAAATTGGCTGTTTTTACTATCAAGACCTGGTCGTCGCTTTTTATCGGGATGGTAGTTTCCTTACTTTGGGCAAAGTTGGTTAGGTAGTTGATTAAGTGTTCAACTTGAGGTGTGCGGCTTCGACTGGTAATACTTATCCTAATTTCGTCTGCTGGTAGTTTATTGTTTTGCTGGTAAGTAACTTTCACTGTTCCAGCTCCTCTACATTAATTTCTCCTATATTTTAGACGTTTGACGATGATAAATAAAATTCTTTCTACAAATAATACCGTTTATAATAGAGGTAACCGATGAAGATCGGTTATTGATTGTCACAACAACGCTCTAAGGAGGGGTGCATTATGTTTAACTTTGTATTTGGGGTTTTGGCCATTTGGTTTATTATCAATGTAATCTGGATGTGGTTTAAGCTCGATGATCAAAGATTGCAAAAGACCTTTGCTTGGATTAATGTTTGTGCAATTGTGCTTGGATTCTGGACTTATTACTGTGTTGCCCATGACACCGGTGGCGTTGAGGGCTGGTTCATTGTAATGAACTGGTTTAACGTCGTAATTGCGGCAGTTCAATTCTACTTTGGCTACCGTGGCATGGTTGGCGGTCATAATGCCCACCACTTTGCCCGCTAATAAGTGCTAGATCCTAAGGGGGAGTAAGGCAAAAGTCGTAACCGACTTCTGCCTTACTCCCCCATTTGATATTTAAAACTGTTGTTCTAGCCGGTAAAAATCATTCAAAAAATTGGCAACTATCTGCAGATCATTTTCTGAATACTTAGCGGTTAACTTGTCAACCAGTTCACGCCTGATGGCTTGGTGTAACCGATCATGGACAAGTGCTAATTCACGGCCATCTGCGGTTAACGAATAGTATATTTTTTTACGGTCATCAGGATGCTTAACGGTATTAACCAGGCCATATTGGCGAAGCTTTTTGGCCGCCCGGGTGACCCCACCACGGGTAACATTTATTTCTTCAGCAATTTCAATCCCGGTCTTTTCCTCATTTTCAAGAGCAGAGAGCGTATGGAAGGCAACAAGTGATAATTTAAGGACAATTTTTTGTAACCTTTCATCTGTTAAATGGGCCTGAATCCACTGCTGCTCTTGTGAACCATGAATGTTGTTGTGCTGGACCCGTAATACTTCAAGCGTTTGCCGAATTTGTGCGATGGTTTTTGTATCGTCCATTTTAACGCCTCACTATTTAGGTTTAAGGCCATTATAGCAGAAAAGGGCCGCCTCATTTTGGCCGCACCTAGCCGATTGTGGTAATCACTATAAAGGTACCCGCACATTTACCTGGTGCCCATTGAAGTGCACGATCACGGCCTGCTTCGGCTGGAGGTCAACCATCATCGTCACACCATCAACCCGCAGACTCCGGGGTCCAGCATAATACACATCCAGTGGCCGTCGGCGTAGACGAGCAATTGCTTGTAACAGGTCCGTTGTAAACTTGGCCGGATCAACCGTGCTTGGCAGTGCACTAATCAGTTCTTCCATTGTCGTAACTTTAGTCATCCTTATCCCCCTCCTTCAAGAATCGAGTGGTGCTTACGCCTGAAAATCGTGCTGATAAGAGATTTTGCTTCGACCATTAATTGAGGTGACTCGTAACTGGTCGGGAATCTGCTCCTCTAGCTCAGTCACGTGGCTGATAATTCCAATCATCCGGTGTCCCTCAAGCTCCTGCAAGGCATGTAGAGCATCCTCCAACGCCTGCTGGTCTAGCGAGCCGAAACCTTCATCGATAAAGAGGGCATCGATGGTGATTCCCCCACTTTGCTCCTGAATAATCTGACAAAGGGCCAGGGCGAGTGAGAGTGAGGCCATAAAACTCTCTCCACCAGAAAGGGTCCGCGCACTCCGCGTCCGCCCGGCATTATCATCATAAACGTTGACTTCTAGCCCACTCCACTTGGCACCGGCACCGTGACTCTCCTGCGATAACTCAAACTGGTAACGGCCGTTAGTAAGACGGTCCAGTTGAACATTAGCGGCACTGAGGACGTCCTGGAAATAGGCTTGTAAAACATAACGCTCAAGGGAAAGGTGGTTTTCAGTTCGCCCGGTCATCACGTCGGTCAACGTCTGCAACTGGTTGATCTTCTTGTTCAGCAAACCATTTTTCCCCACGAGAGCGATCACTTGTTGGCGGATCTGCTCTAAGTCATCCCTTTGAGAAGTAACTTGGCCTAATTCTTGCTGCCAATGTTCTAGCTGGTCATTAGCCGCGTCAAGTTGTTGGCGCGTTGTTTTCAGGTCAGGTGTTGGCCGCTCATTGATCAAGGCCACCAGTCGCTGCTGTTGCAACTCATTATCGTGCACCTTGGTCTTGTAATCCTGAACCGTCGCCTGCAGGCTCTCTAATTGGGAGAGCTGTGCGGTTGCTTGCTCCCAGAATTGCCAATCACGGCTGGCATCAAAGTCTTTTAACGCCTTCGTCAGGTTAGCTTTTCGTTTCTTCTGGACGGCCTCTTCATGTTCGCGATCCGTCTGGTTCTTCTGAAGCAGGCTCTTATTGACGGCCAAATCCTTCGTTGCTTGCTGTAATTTTTTCTGCGCATTTTCGAGCTGGTAGTTAAAGTCCTCAACCTGCTGTTGCCAGGTCTTCACTTGTTCTTTGGCCGTCTTGCCATCCTTGATCTTGGCCGGCAAATTTGCCTGCTTTTCGGTCAACAGGGTTTGTTGTTTCACCAGTTCCTGCTGGGCCTGTTGAACCGTTGCTTTCTCTTGCTCAAAAGTAGTTTGAAGATCCTTGACCCGCTTTTGAACTTTGGCCTGCTCCTGCTGCCACCGATCAAACTGCCGTTGGCGCTCTTTTAGTACCTTCTGATCGTGCGTTAACTGCTGTCCACGGGCAGCTGATTGTTGCCGCCAGTCGGCCGGTAACTTGGTAAGACCCAGCAACTTAGCAATCACTTGCCCACAATCATCTAACTGACTATTAAGGCTGGTAAAGTGGTCCTTACTCTGCTTCACTTGTTCTGCCAGCTGGCTAACCGTGTTCTGTGCTGACCGGGCTGCCTGTGTAGCCGCTTTGATCTCAGCATCACTGACCAGGTCACCAGGATCATCCAGGTGCGCCGGTGCCGGATGATCGGTCGCTCCGCAAACCGGACAAGGCGAACCGGGCTTCAGCCTCGTGGCCAGAACGGCAATCTGATGCCGCGCATAGGCATCGTTGAGGTCGTCAAGTTGTTGTTGCTTTTCCTTGGCTACTCCCCGTGCAGTTTCAAGCTCGACCGTTAACTGCTGCCATTGCTCTCGATGTAGCTGTTCGCTAACCTTGTCATATTGCTTAACTTCCCGCAATAGCTGCTTGTGGTCGGCCTGTCGCTCTGTCAACGTAATCTGTTCAGCTGTCAGGTCATCTTTACCGCTAAGCTTAGTCGTCAAATCAGCCAATCGTTCATTAGCGGTAGTCAGCTTGTCAGCAGTATTTTTCTCCTGGGTGGTGACGGTGGTCAAGTCGTGGTTCAGCTGGTCCACCGTTGTCGATAGTTTGCCAACCTGCTTAAACAGCGGTAACTTGGCTACCAGGTCGCTTGCCCTTGCCTGGACCCGCTCAATTTCTGGTTGTTGGGCTTTCAGTTGCCGGGTCTTCTCCGTGGCGGTTACCTGCTCGGTAGTGAATTTTTCTTGCTGAGACTGATTTTGCTTAATCGCCTTTTGTAATTCCCCCAGTTTCTTTTCCCCGTCTTGCCAACGCTGGTAAGCTGGCTGCTGGGTATGAAACCACTTCAACGCGGCCACCTGCTGCTCGATCGTGGTTATTTCTGTCTGCTGGGCCTGAAGCTTAGTGGCATCCTTTTTAGCGCTAGCAAGCTCAACCAGGTATCTCTGCAATTCCTTTTCCACGTTTAATTGGTCGTGTAAGGCGGTGGCCTTTTGGCGTTGCGCCTGCACCCGATTAGAGAGTTCTGTCAAATGTTGATTGAGTTTCGTAACCTCGGCAGACGCGGCCTGCTCCCAATCAGTAGCATTTAGTTGGGGATCGACAGTTGAAACGTTCTCCTTGAGCGTCTGTAACTTAACTTGCTGGTCGTCCAGGACTTTTTTCTGTTTACTCAACCGTTCTCCTAAAGTAGCTGCCCACTTGTCATAAAGGCCGGTGTTAAAGAGGTCCATGAGCAGGCTTTCCTTGGCGTTGCTATCCGAATCGAGGAACTGGCGAAACTTACCCTGGGGAAGTACGACAATTTGTGCAAACTGGTCACTAGTGAGGTTAAGCAGGTCGGTAATAAAGTTATCAGCGTCTTTGATCTTCGTAATCTCGTGCGGTTCCTTGCTATTCAAGGGGTAAATGAGGCTCACCGCCTGATTGTGGGTGACAAGCTTTCCTCCCCGCCCCCGCAAGGTCTGCTTCGGGCGTCGCGTGATTTGGTATTCGTTCCCCTGGTGGACAAAAGTAAATGTCACCTTTGTTTCACGGTTAGCCGGAGCGAAGTCGGACCGCAAGGCCGCTGCCGACCGGTATTTGTCGTTAGTGGTCTGACCAAACAGGGCGTAGCACATCGCATCAAAGATAGTGGTCTTACCGGCCCCGGTGTTCCCCGCCACGAGGAAGAGGGACTGGTCACGAAAGCGATCAAAGTCAATTACCTCATGTTCGTAGGGGCCAAAATACTGAAGCTCAATCTTTTTCGGTCGCATCCTAATCCTCCTTTTTGACATCCGCCAGGGCCTGGGCCGCCCATTGTTGCTGTTCCTTTGACATTGTCGTCCCCATCGTCTGCTGGTAAAAGTCCGTCAGCAGGTCCAGCGGAGATTCCTTGGCCCGCTTCTTACTTGCCCGCTGCTCAACCGCCTGGGCCTGGTGCTCCCGGTGCAGACTGACGATGCGTGGGTAATATTCCCGCAGCTTATTTAGTACGTCTGGAATCCGTTCATGGTCG
Source organism: Limosilactobacillus sp. (assembly GCF_051873035.1). Taxonomy (GTDB): domain Bacteria; phylum Bacillota; class Bacilli; order Lactobacillales; family Lactobacillaceae; genus Limosilactobacillus. The sequence continues at coordinate 1,033 of NZ_JBJEEL010000075.1, read as the reverse complement.
GTCAGCTCAATGTCGTAGAAATCGTCACGGGCATGGTCGTCCGCGGTGGTCGTTAGTTCGGCAAAACTCCCCTTTAACAGGTGGATGTCGTGGGCCGGTTTTAGTGGAAGCCACTTAGCCGTAAACGGAGCGGTATCCACTAACCAAACGCCCTTCTCTTGCTTAGCTTCGGAGACGGAAAACTTCATCGGCGAACCACTGTACTTTACTCGTTCTTCTTGCAGGGCATTCTTATTATGTAAGTGACCAAGGGCGACATAGTCAAACGGTGCCAGGGTCGAAGTGGCAACCGCGCTAAGACCCCCAACCTCGATCGTGGTCTCGGAGTCGGCGGTCCGTTTGCTTCCAGCGGCAAAGAAGTGGGCTACTAGGACATGGTGCTTTTCAGGCCCAAAGTTTTTCTGCATTTCTTGGACAATCCGCGTCATCGCATCGTTGATATCACGAATTTTGTCATCCCCAAAGAAGTTCCGGACTGCCTGGATTCCGAAGAACGGCAGAAGGAAAAACTCAGTATCCGCAATTGTCACTGGGTGAAAAGCGGCCTCTAGCGTGGTATTTAGATAAAAGGACTCCTTGGCAAACCAATCGGCCCCCGTTCCAAGGCGGGTAGCGGAATCATGATTTCCACTAATGGCCAGGATCGGCAGGTGGTCAACTAGGTTTAACTGGTAAAGTTCCTGGTTGAGCTGGTGAACCGCGGCTTCAGTGGGGACACTTCGGTCATAGAGGTCACCAGCGATCACCACTGCGTCCACCTTCTGATCATGAGCGATCTTTTCGATCTGTTTAAAGACTTTTCGCTGGTCAGCTAACAGGTCAAAGCCATTCAAATTCTTGCCAACATGCCAATCGGCTGTATGCAGAAAACGCATTTTGATTCCTCCACTTCTCAGTTTTATTTCTATTATAAAAGATATGTGAATTTTGCCCAATCATAGAAAAAGACTTATGCGATTACCCCCGATTTATTTTTCCTTTTGGCAGATTGCAAGAAATAACTTGAACGAATTTAATGACGTAAATTAAGCAG
>NZ_JBJEEL010000074.1:0-26338 GCF_051873035.1 Limosilactobacillus sp. | reverse complement strand
GACATTCCTGCTGCTCCTCGTGGTGTTCCTCAAATCAAGGTTACCTTCGACATCGACAAGAACGGGATTGTTAATGTTTCTGCTAAGGATATGGGTACTGGTAAGGAACAAAAGATCGTTATTAAGTCTAACTCCGGTCTGTCCGATGAAGAAATCGAACGGATGAAGAAGGATGCCGAAGAACACGCTGAAGCCGACAAGAAGAAGAAGGAAGAAGTTGACTTGAAGAACGAAGTCGACCAAGAACTCTTCCAAGTTGACAAGACCTTGAAGGAAGTTAAGGGCAAGGTTCCTGAAGACGACATCAAGAAGGCGGAAAGCGCTCGTGATGACCTGAAGAAGGCCAAGGAAAGCGGCAACCTTGATGATATGAAGGCTAAGAAGGATGCCTTAAACAAGGTTATCCAAGACCTGTCTGTCAAGTTATACCAAAAGGCCCAAGGCGCACAAGGTAATGCTCAAGGCGGTGCTCAACCAAACGGTGGTAACGCTGGTGGCAACAATGGCGGTGCCAATGGTAATGATGGCAACACCGTTGATGGCGACTTCAAAGATGTTACGCCCGACGACAAGAAGTAATTACTAATTGCTATGTAAGTAGGTAAAAGCCAAAGGCCAATCAGTGAGGACTTTGGCTTTTACTTTTCTTTCCCACTTGTGGTATAACTAAACAAGCAATTAAGTTGAGAGGGATATAAATGGCAGAAAAGAACTATTATGATATCTTAGGTGTTTCTAAGGACGCCTCTGAAGCAGATATTAAGCATGCATACCGGCGACTAGCTGCTAAGTATCACCCGGACGTTAACCATGCACCGGGTGCGGAAGAAAAGTTTAAGCAAATTAACGAGGCCTATGATGTTCTCAGTGACTCGCAAAAGCGGGCCCAGTACGACCAATTCGGCTCAGCTGGTCCCCAGGCCGGTCAAGGCTTTGGTGGTGCCGGTGGTTTTGGTCAAGGCTTTGGCCAGGGCTTTAGCGGTGCTGGTGGCTTTGATGATATCTTTAGCCAGTTCTTTGGCGGTGGTGGTCGTGCGCAACGGGACCCAAGTGCTCCTCAACCGGGCCGGGATCTTCAATACGCAATGACGCTGAAATTTATGGATGCCATTTTCGGTAAAACCACCACGATCAAGTATGACCGTGATGCCCAGTGTAAGACCTGCCATGGTAGCGGGGCTAAGCCGGGTAAGTCAGCGTCAACTTGCCAGCGCTGTGGTGGTCGTGGTGTCATCGTAACGGTTCGCCAGACGCCACTAGGCAATATGCAGACGCAGACGACTTGTCCGGAATGTAACGGGACTGGTAAGGTAATTAAGCCGGAAGACCGTTGCACAACCTGTCATGGGACCGGCCACGTTCATGAAAAGCACGAACTGGAAGTTAAGGTACCAGCTGGAGTGGACGATGGTCAGCAAATGCGCTTGCAAGGGCAAGGTGACGCCGGTGAAAACGGTGGCCCAGCCGGTGACCTGTACATCATCTTCCGGGTAACCCCAAGCCGCGAATTTCGGCGGGATGGCACGACGATCTACGTTGACCGGGACATTAGCTTCGCCCAGGCAGCACTTGGTGATGAGATCAAGGTAAAGACCGTTCACGGTGATGTTGACCTGAAAGTGCCGGCCGGGACGCAATCAGAAACCAACTTCCGGCTGCGTGGTAAAGGGGTTCCTTACTTAAACGGTAAGGGAACTGGTGATGAGCACGTGACTGTTCATGTCCGGACCCCAAAGAATTTGAATAAGCGGCAGCGGGAAGCAATGATGGCCTTTGCTGCGGCTAGTGGTGAAGACGTCAAGGGCGTTAAAAAGTCGGTTCTAGATAAGCTGAAGGATGCCTTTGAAGACCGTTAAAAATAGGAGGCTGGGAAAAACAAGTTTTCCCAGCTTCTTTTTCGTGTCTAAGTCAATTCTTTGTTATACTAGTAATAGCATTTTCGTAGAAAGTAGTGAATAAGATATGACGATGAGTCTCGATGAAATGAAGGAACGGCAAAAGCACATTCGAAACTTTTCGATTGTCGCTCATATCGACCACGGTAAGTCGACCTTGGCCGACCGGATTCTGGAAATGACCGATTCAATTAGTAAACGGGAAATGAAGGACCAGGTTTTGGATGATATGCCACTGGAACGGGAGCGGGGAATCACCATCAAGTTGAACGCCGTGGCCCTAACTTACCACGCTAAAGATGGTCAGGACTATATTTTCCACCTAATTGACACCCCCGGACACGTTGACTTTTCATATGAAGTTTCCCGGTCACTGGCCGCCTGTGAAGGGGCAATCCTGGTGGTTGATGCTACACAGGGGGTCGAGGCGCAGACGCTGGCAAACGTCTACTTGGCAATTGACAACGACCTCGAGATCCTGCCGGTTATTAATAAGGTGGACCTACCTTCCGCTGACCCGGCCGGTACCCGGGCCCAGATTGAAGATGAGATCGGCCTTGATACCGACGAGGCGGTTGACGTTAGTGCAAAGACGGGACTAAATGTTGACCAGGTCTTGGAAAAAATTGTAAAGGATGTTCCGGCGCCTACCGGGGATTTGACGGCCCCACTTAAGGCCTTGATCTTTGATTCGAAGTACGATGACTACCGTGGGGTGGTCCTGTCGGTACGAATCTTTGAGGGGACCGTTAAGAAGGGCGATAAGATTCGCCTGATGAACAGTGGAACCGAATATGAAGTGGCGGAAGTCGGCATTAACTCACCTAAGCCACTGGCCCGGGATGTGTTGATGGCCGGGGATGTTGGTTACATTACGGCTGCCATTAAGGATATCAAGGATACCCGGGTCGGGGATACCGTTACTGACGCCAATAACCCGACCGATAAGCCATTAGCTGGTTACCGGCAGATGACCCCAATGGTTTATGCGGGGCTCTACCCGACTGATAACGCCAAGTTTAATGACCTGCGGGAAGCACTGGAAAAGCTACAGTTAAACGATGCCGCACTGGTATTTGAGCCGGAAAGTTCACAGGCCCTTGGGTTTGGTTTCCGTTGTGGTTTTCTTGGCCTCTTACACATGGACGTGGTCCAAGAGCGGTTAGAGCGGGAATTTAACTTAGACCTCATTACGACGGCGCCATCGGTTACCTACCACGTGGACCTCGCGGATGGTAGTACGGTGGAAGTTGAAAACCCCGCTGAAATGCCGGATGCCTCTTCGATTAAGGCGATTAAGGAACCGTACGTAAAGGCTTCAATCATGGTGCCAAATGATTATGTTGGCCCAGTGATGGAGCTGTGTCAACGGAAGCGGGGAATCTTTGAGACGATGGAATACCTGAGTGATACCCGGGTTAACGTTATCTACCACGTTCCTTTGTCAGAAATTATCTTTGACTTCTTTGACAAGTTGAAGAGTTCCACCCGTGGCTATGCATCAATGGACTATGAGATTGATGAGTATAAGCCAAGCAGCTTGGTTAAGATTGATATCTTGCTAAATGGTGATAAGGTGGATGCGTTGAGCTTTATTGCCCACAAGGACTTTGCGGCTGAGCGGGGACGGGAAATAACTTCTAAGTTGAAGAAGATTATCCCACGGCAAAACTTTGAAATCCCGATCCAGGCAGCGATCGGTTCTAAGATCATTGCCCGGACTAACATCAAGGCCTACCGTAAGGATGTGACAGCCCGCATCCACACCGGTGACCCTGATCGGCGGGCGAAGTTGCTCGAAAAGCAAAAGCGGGGGAAGAAGCGGATGAAGGCCGTTGGTAAGGTTGATATCCCTCAGGAAGCCTTTATGGCGGTCTTAAAGACCGATGAAGAAGTCGACGGGAAGTAAATGTAAATTGATAAACAGGGAAGACTTAAAGTAGTTAATACGATGAGCCTTCCCTGTTTTATTTTGCCTTAATTGCACACGTAAAACACTGCTATACCAGCATATTAGAGGTGGGTGGTCCTTGTAATTTGACATTTCACGTCATTTTTTGATATGATTGACAATATCAACAAACGATATAACAGATTTTATGGTAATAATACTGTTAAATTAAACCAACGTTGTTGTTAGGGAGTATTATGAATGATAAAGTAACGATTAAAACAATTGCCAAGATGGCTAATGTGTCACATACGACGGTTTCGCGGGCACTAAATGATAGCCCCTTGGTTAAGGAGGATACTAAAAAGAAAATTCGCGAATTAGCAGTGCGGATGAACTATACTCCGAACCTTAATGCTAAGGCCCTCGTGGAGAAAAAGTCGTTCATTATCGCCGTTTATTTTACCGACTTAACAAATGGGACTTCACCGAGTTTTATGTCGAAGTCGATCCACCAAATTAAGGAGTTCTTATCTGGCGGTTATGAAATTGCGGTTGATAGCTTTGCTAATCTACGTCGTTCAAAGCAGAGTATTAACCTCCGTTTCGATGGTGCGTTGGTTGTTAGTCAGGCCGACTCCGATGATGAATATATTGACCAGCTGGCCGCAACCGGGAAGCCACTAGTGGTGCTAAACCGTAAGATTAAGCGTAATGACCTTTGCAACTATGCACCAGATGATTACCTGGGAACGGCGACGGCAGTTAACTACCTGTTGCGGATGGGGCATACTAAAATTGCGACGATTACTGGTCGAAAGGAATTTGCCTCGGCGACTCTGCGGTTACAAGGTTTTTTAGAGACGTTGCACCAGCATAACATCGAAGTCCCCCAAGAATGGCAGGTTCGGGGAAATTATAGTATTGAATCTGGCTACCACGCGATGGAACGGATCCTCAATACTGGCAGCCTCCCAACCTGTGTTTTTGCGGCCAATGATGATATGGCGATGGGGGCCATCCGGGCCTGCACGGATTATGGTTATCAAGTGCCGGATGAGATTTCCTTCATCGGCTTTGATGATAACGCCTATTCAAAGTTTTATAACCCACGGGTGACGACTATCCGGAAACCAACGAGTGAACTAGCTAAGAATGGTGTAATGGCACTCCGGGACCTGATTGATAATCGGAAATTGCAGATTCCACGGTTTATCAACTTCCGGCCATCGTTGGTAGTGCGTGATTCGGTAAAAAAATTGAATTAGGATTAGAAAGTGGAAAATAATGGTCTGCTGAACCGCTGACCATTATTTTCCACTTTTTAAATTAGAGATTAGACCGGCAAAGCTTAGAGAAATCAGCGTTTTCGTTGATCGAGCCCTCTTTGAAACCCCTTGCAAAAGTACGGTGGAGGTATATAATGAACCGTGAATAAGGAAATGTCGTTTCTTATAAGGAAATGGAGGAACAAGCAAATGAGTTTTAAGATGGTAACACGCTACGCACATAGTCCCAAGGATATTCAACACTACGATACTGAAGAGCTTCGCCACGAGTTCTTAATGGAAAAGATCTTTTCACTTGGCGATATCCTGCTTACTTACACTTATAATGACCGGATGATTTTTGGTGGGGTAACGCCTAAGGACGGTGAACCCCTGGAGATTAAGCTTGATAAGGAGCTAGGGGTCGACTACTTTCTCCAGCGGCGTGAATTAGGCTTCATTAATATCGGCGGCTCCGGAACGGTTACGATTGACGGGAAGAAGGATCAGATTGTTTCCCATGATGGTTACTATATCGGGATGGGGACCAAGCACGTGGTCTTCGAATCCGATGATTCTACGAACCCGGCTAAGTTCTACGTTGTCTCAACACCGGCCCATAAGACATATCCTAACAAGAAGTTACCGTTTAAGGATGCAATTGCCATGCCGATGGGCGACCAAGAAAATATGAATAAACGGACCATTTATAAGTATATTGACGCCTCCAGCATGGATACCTGTCAGCTGCAAATGGGTTACACCGTCTTGGAACCAGGAAATTCCTGGAATACCATGCCATGCCACACGCACGCTCGGCGGATGGAGACGTACATGTACTGTGAATTTGGCTCTAAGGATACCCGTGTTTTCCACTTTATGGGAAAGCCTGACGAAAGCAAGCACATCGTTTTGGAATCGGAACAAGCAGTTGTTAACCCGAGCTGGTCAATTCACTGCGGAGTGGGGACGACTAACTACGCCTTCATCTGGGCAATGTGTGGTGAAAACCAAACCTATGATGATATGGACATGGTTGATATGCATGATTTGAAGTAAGGGGGTAACCGGAATGCCACAATCACAAGAAGAAATTAAACAGAATGAAGCCGCTCTGGATAAGTTTAAAATGTCAGCCTTTGATTTAACTGGCAAGGTTGCGATTATCACTGGTGGTAACACTGGCCTCGGGCAGGGATACGCCGTAGCGTTAGCCGAAGCCGGCGCTGATATTTTTATTCCGGCTCATAGTACCAAGGGCTGGGATGCTACCCGTGCAATGATCGAAAAGCGGGGGCAAAGAGTTGAATTTATGCAGGTCGACCTAACGACGCCCGGGATCGCCCCGAAGGTTATTGATCAGGCCTTAGAAACGTATGGCCATATCGACATCCTAATTAATAATGCCGGGATGATTAAGCGGAATCCAATCCTGGAGTCTAAGGATGAAGACTGGGACGCGGTAATTGATATTAACCTAAACGCGGTGTACCACATGTCGATGGCCGCTGCAAAGGTATTTGCTAAGCAGGGGCATGGCAAGATTATCAACATCGGCTCGATGCTATCTTTCCAGGGTGGCAAGTATATCCCTTCTTATACTGCATCCAAGCACGGGGTTGCCGGCCTCACCAAGTCCTTTGCTAGTGAAATGGGGGCCTATGGTGTTCAGGTTAACGCGATTGCTCCCGGCTATATTAAAACTGCCAATACGGCCCCAATTCGGGCGGACAAGGCCCGTAACAAGGAAATCCTTGACCGAATTCCGGCCGGGCACTGGGCCGAACCCCACGAATTAATGGGGGTTGCCGTGTTCTTAGCTAGTGATGCTGCTAATTACGTTAACGGGACCATTATGCCGGTCGATGGTGGCTACCTGGTTCGTTAATCACTCGGTGGAATTATGGAAAATAAGTTATATGGGACGGTTTTGTTGAAGGCCAAGAAGATTCTTGACTGGATTGCCCGTTCTAGTGAAGGGGCAACGTTAAATACCCTTAGTAAACAGCTCGATATTTCTAAGCCCACCATTTATAAGATCTTAAAAACGCTCGAATATTGTGGCTATGTCCGGGTCGTTTTGGTGGGTGAAGAGAAGGTTTACCACCTGGGGACTGTTTTCCTTGAGTATGCCCAGTCAGTTAACGAATCAATTGATATTGTGGAAGTAGCTAGGCCGTTTTTAAAAGAACTACGGGATCAAACCGGCGAAACGGTTAACCTGGGAATTGCCGAGGATAATGCCATCGTCCTCCTATCAAAGATGGAAAGCACCCATAGTATTAAGCTGGTTTCCGTGATTGGTGGTAAGATGCACATGTACTCATCCGCAATGGGGAAGGCAATTTTAGCAACGTATTCCGCTGAGCAGTTAGCGGACTATGCCGATCGGGTTGAGTATCAGCAGATGACGCCTAACACCGTTACAGATAAGGAAGAGCTCTTGGCGACGGTCGCTCAAACGCGTCAGCAGGGATATTCGGTTGACGATGTTGAAAACCAGCCGGGTGTATACTGCCTGGGCTTTTCGTTAGTGGTTAATGGCCGGGTGTATGGAGCCTTTAGCATTAGTGTTCCTGAGTTTCGAATGACGGCGGCCAAGAAGCGGCAGTTTATCAGGTTAGGAAAACAAACGCAGGGTCAAATCGAAGCCCATCTTTAACCACGTTAGTTCTCAAGCATCCAGTAAGGAGTTAGTCTTTGCTGGATGCTTTTTAGTTGGTTGGCATTGTGAAACAATCACAATTAGATAATAATTTTAATTATAGCTAGTTGTGAGAAACTATATAAGGCGGGATTAAAGTGAGGGTGAAAAGTTACACAATCTCTGCTAATACTAGAAACCGCTTACTTATCTAAAAACAATCCTTTTTAAGTTAAAAATACGTTTTTTATCCTTATATATAAGTCGTCAGATTTTAAAAGGCAAAAAAACGTTATTTTTTTCACAAAATATGTTAACGTTTTCATCTAAATGTGGTAATATAAGAATTGTTAAAGGAATTCGTTACAGAAGAGATGCTTTGTGAACTAATTTCTTTACAGTTTGCAATTATTTGCATGTTTAGTTTCTAATTTTTGCTAAATGTGGACATTTGAGGTGCAATTTTATTTTTACTTTTGATTGTTCACGTGTGTTTTTAAAGGAGGGCTTACCGTATGAGTGAGAAGCAAGCGTCTGCTGCGGCTGCTACTGATACAGCAACAGCAAAAGGCGGTACGGTTAAGAAAGTAGATAACTATAACAAGCAGATTCCGACCCACCAAAAGATCTTCTATGGTTTTGGTGACTTCGGGAATGGTTTCATGTTTGACCTTGGTCAGGCTTACCTGACTAAGTTCTGGATTGATGCCGCTGGTATTGGTGCCGGTGCGGTTGCCGGGATCTTCGCCTTTACCAAGATCTTCGATGCCTTCATGGATCCAATCGCTGGTTCGTTCGTTGATGGCCGAAAGAATATTGGTAAGCGGGGTAAGTTCCGTCCAGTTATGATGATTTCCGCAATCATCTTGGGGATTATGACGGTAGTTACCTTTACGATGCCGATGGGCTTATCAACGACCCAAAAGATTGTCTACGCTTATGCTGTCTACATGATCTGGGGGGTTGTTTATTCATTTACTAATGATCCATATGGTTCACTAGCGTCGGTTATGTCGCGGAACCCGCAAGACCGTAGCTTTATGGCTACGACCCGTCAAGTTGGTTCCGTTGGTGCTCAGTTTATCGCTGGGGTTGCCTTTATTCCACTGATGGAATTAGTCGGTGGTGGGATGAGTAGTAAGGACCAACTTCACGGTTACTTCTTTGCTGCTACTGTCTTTGCCATCATCGGTATTTGCATGTTTGCTGTTTGTTACTTCGGTACGAAGGAAAACGTTAAGGTTCACCGTGATAAGCATGCTAAGCGGGAAGGTTTCCGCGACTACATTAAGGTAGTCTTCACGAACGGTCCCCTGGGTGCCTTGATTTTGATGACCCTGTTCACGATTTCAGCAATGAACACTAACAACCAAATGATGGTCTTCTATGCTCAATACAACTTGGGTAACATTGGTTTACAGCCAGTTATTAACGCGATCATGATGGGTTGCTCCATCGTTGGTGTGTTCATGATTCCTACTTTGACTAAGCACTTTGGTCAAAAGCGGACTGCAATGTGGTCATTCGTTGTTGGTGCGATTGCCAACATCTTAAACTTCTTCTTGCCAACTAATGTCGTAACCTTCATCGTTCTGGTTACTATTGGTTACACCGCTCTGGCTATTCCAAACGGGATTACTTGGGCCATGGTTTCCAACGCCATTGACTACGGTGAATGGCACACGGGGATGCGTAAGGAAGGTATTACCTACGCTGCCTTTAACTTCTCCCGTAAGATTGCCCAATCTTTGGCTGCATTAGTTAGTGCTGGTGTCTTGGCAATTACTGGTTATGTTGCCAACGCTCAACAATCTGCTAAGACCCTGCAAGGGATCAAGGCAGCGATGACATTGTACCCTGGCTTCTGCCTGATTATGGCGGCCATCATCATTGGCTTCCTTTACAAGATTAGTGACAGTAAGTTCAAGCAAATTGCTACTGACCTTGATAATGGTAAGTGGGAACACGGTACAATCGGTGATGAAGATGTCAAGTAGTTTGAATCTTGCTTAGGAGGATGCATTATGACTTTACTAGATAAGAATTTCCTGTTAACTAACGAATGGGGTAAGAAACTATTCTTTGACTATGCTAAGGATATGCCAATTATTGACTTCCACTGTCACTTGAACCCTGAAGAAATTTATGAAAACAAGAACTATGCCAACATTACCCGGGTTTGGATCAATGAAGACCACTATGGTGACCACTACAAGTGGCGTTTAATGCGGGCTAACGGTGTTCCAGAAGATTTGATCACTGGTGACGCCGATGATTATGACAAGTTCATGGCATGGGCTGGTACGATTGAAAAGGCCGTTGGTAACCCAGTTTACGAATGGACACACCTTGAATTACGGCGGTTCTTTGGCATTGACGAACCATTGACCCGGAAGAATGCCCCAGAAGTTTGGAAGAAGGCTAATGCACTCCTGCAAACTGATGACTTCAAGCCTCGTAACCTGATTAAGCTTTCAAACGTTAAGGCGGTCTGCACCACTGATGACCCAGCTTCCGACCTGCACTACCACAAGCTTTTGAAGAAGGATGAAAAAGAAAACGGCTTCCGGACTTTGCCAGCAATGCGTCCAGATAACCTGATTCAAATCAACAAGCCAACCTTTGCTGAATACATCAAGCAATTAGGTGACATTGCCGGTGTTGAAATCAACTCCTTCCGTGACATGATCAAGGCAATGGAACAACGTTTCCAATACTTTAACGACATGGGCGGTCGTCTGTCAGACCACTCACTGCTGACCTACCACTTTGCTGAAGCTAGTGATGAAGAGCTGGATGCCATTATGAAGAAGGCCGAAGCTAACGAAGAAGTTACTGGCATTGAATATGACAAGTGGCTGACGATGTTCCTTGAAGAAATGATGAAGTTGAACAAGAAGTACAACTGGACGATGCAATTCCACATCAACTCCATTCGTGACCTTAACCACCCAATGTTCAAGCAACTGGGTCAAGATACTGGTTACGATGCCATGGGTACTCAACCGGACATTGTTGCTCAAATTCAACAACTGTACTCCAAGATGCGTGATACTAACGACATTCCAAAGACGATCTTCTACTCCTTGAATCCAAATGACTGGATGCAGTTAGTAACGCTGATGGGTTGCTTCCTTGAAGGTGGTAAGCAACGGATGCAATTGGGTGCTGCATGGTGGTTCAACGACACCGCTGAAGGAATGACTACTCAATTACGTGACTTTGCTCAACAAAGTCTGTTGCCAAACTTCGTCGGTATGCTTACTGATTCCCGGAGTTTCCTGTCATACCCACGTCACGAATACTTCCGTCGGGTACTGTGCAACTTCTTCGGTAACCTGGTAGAACAAGGACGGGCACCAGAAGATGAAGAATACTTAGGTAAGATTATTCAAGACATTGCTTATAACAATGCTTACGAATACTTCGGCTTCTTTGGTGACGCCAAGCCCGATGAACTGTTCGCAAAGCACGACAATCCTTTCCAATACTAATTTAATAGTTTGAAGGGGAAAAAGAGGCTGGGAAAAAACGCTGTTTTTTCCCAGCCTCTTACTTTTATTTCTAGATAATCATGGAATCTTATTAAGTTTCAAAGGAGGATTGATGATGACAGTCTATCAAGGAGAAGCCCTAAATATCTTACACACGATCGGGATGGATAAGTTGTACCCGATTGTGCGGGTCCACTTTACGGTTCAGGGGCAGTTTGACCGGCAGCGCTTTGAACGGGCCCTGATGGAATGTGGCCAGGTTGTTCCAGAGCTGTTTTGTAAGTATGTTTTAAAAGATAATAGTTTTGTCCCCGTCACCGATGACTTGCACGGTGTCTTGTTTACAGACGTTGACCCGGATGAGGATAGTGCTTCTTGGGACCTTTTTACGGAACCGCAATTACGGGTTTATTTAAATCAGGAAACGGCACAGACGGCGGTAACAATCTTTTTGAGTCATATTCTGACCGATGGTGCCGGTGCTAAGCAGTTCTTGGGATTACTAGCCCGGGCCTATAATGATGGGCAACTAACTGGGGTAAAAAATCACCAAGATATTAAGTGGCTGCACCACTTAATTGCCGCGCACCCGGTTACCGTCAAGAAGGGGACTGACCATCCAGCACGACCATTGTCAATGCCCCGGGTTGCTGACCAACAGGGACAACGGCGCAGAACGGTCAGTCTCAGTCTCAGCCAAGATGAGACGGCAGCACTGATCACGGCAAGCCATAATCGGGTGGTCACGTTAAATGACCTTTTCATGGCGGCCTTTGGGCAGGCGGTTCAACGCTTTTCCGCTACTGACCGGATTGCCTTAGCATGCCCAACCGATATGCGGAAGTTTATTCCAGGGGAGCCGGTGGTTCGAATAGCTAACCACACCTCACGTTATAACATTGATGTACCATCTGACCCGGCCGCACCCTTTGAGCAGGTAGTGCAGACGGTTCACCGGGCGATGAGTGCGAATAAGAAGGCCTTTCAGTGCCTAGCCTCGGTAAAGACATTGGTGGACAACTATGAACGTTACCCCCTTGCCAAGCTCCAACAAATTTGTGAGGATAATTATCACGTTCGGACGATTTCTTATACCAACTTCGGGATCGTTGCCTTCCACTTCGAGGGTTGCCAGATAACGGCGTTTGATATGTTGGGGAGCTATCGGCAAGCACCAATGTTTCAAGTGGCGGTTAGCACTTATAATAGTCAAATTATCTTCGCCTATGCAATGATCGGGACGGATGAAGAGGCCCGGTTAGGGAAAACGGTCCTATTGACGATGCGCGATTTACTGACTAATTATGCATTGAAATTTGCTTAAAGAATCCATTTGTTAACGTTACCAAAACTGATATAATAGTTTCAAAAAGTAAAGGAGAACTGATTATGCAAAAGATTGTAACTTTCGGGGAAATGATGATGCGGTTAAAGCCTTCCCACATGCGGCGGGTTCTACAGACGAACCAATTTGATGTCGATTATGGTGGTTCAGAAGCGAACGTCGCCGTTTCGCTTAGCCTCTTTGGGGATGACGCAAGCTACGTCACAAAGTTGCCAGAGAATGTGCTGGGGCAAGCGGCCCGGAATAAGCTCCGTGAATACGGTGTTGATACCTCGCGGATTATTTACGGTGGCCCGCGCCTAGGAATGTACGTTTTTGAAAAGGGGCACAGTGTACGGTCCACGAAGGTTACCTATGATCGAGCCGGAAGCTCATTTGCTTCTTCTAAAGCGGCCGAGTATGACTGGAGTAAGCTACTAGCTGGCGCCGACTATTTCTACTTTAGTGGAATTACTCCGGCCCTTTCAACGGAACTACGTCAGGCGGTATTGAGTGCTTGCCAATACTGCAAGGAAAACGGGATTAAAGTTGCCTGTGACCTGAACTTCCGGGGGAAGCTATGGACACCAGAAGAGGCCCAGGAATATATGAAGCAAATCATGCCTTACTTAACCGTCTGCTTGGTCAATGATGAAGACTTTGAGCAGTCATTAGGGATTCACGCCTTTGATGGTGACATGTCCCACGGGATTGAGCAAAAGGCCACCTTTGAAAACGGAATGAAGGAAATTACCAAGCGTTATCCAAACGTTAAGGTGGTCGCAAGTGTCTTGCGGAATATTCAATCCGTTGATAAGTCGACCTGGATGGGCCTTGTCTTAAAGGATGGCAAGTTTACGGAAAGTCCTGCTTATGACATGGACGTCCTCGAAGGGGTTGCCGGCGGTGATGCCTTTGGCGGCGGCCTAATGCACGGAATTTTAAATGACTTTAATGACCAAGACCTAATCGATTACGCCATTGCCGCAAGTGTGCTTAAGTTGACGGTTTTAGGTGACTTAAACATTACGACCGAAGCCGATGTCCGGGCCGTTATGGAAGGCGGCGCGGGTGTCCGGGTTTCACGCTAAAGCTAAATAAGTACTTGTTATCTGCCAGCTGAACTACTAATATGTTAGTTGGCAGATATTTGAATTTAGAAAGGGAGTTCTGTTAATGTTACCAAAATATGAAGCATTAAAAGCAGTTGAAAAGGCTGGTATTTTAGCCGTCGTTCGGGGACGGAGTGAAGAAAATGCCTACCAGATTTCTAAGGCCAGCATTAAGGGTGGCGTCAAGGCCATCGAATTAGCCTTCACTTCCCCGAGCGCTGATGTAACGATCAAGCACCTGAATGAAGAATTTGCCGATGACCCTGAAGTTGTCGTTGGTGCCGGAACGGTTCTGGACCCGGCAACAGCCCGGATGGCCATGGTAGCTGGTGCTAAGTTCATCGTCAGCCCATCCTACAACGCTGAAGTTGCTAAGATTTGTAACCTCTACTCAGTTCCATACATGCCCGGATGCTTCACCCCAACGGAAGTGCAAGCGGCCTTAACAACCGGTGCCGATGTGGTTAAGATCTTCCCTGGAGCTATTGCTGGTCTGAAGATGATCCCAGAACTGCAAGGACCATTCCCGAACGCCAACATCATGCCAAGTGGTGGAGTTTCCCTCGACAACATGAAGGATTGGTTCAAGGCCGGGGCCTTCTGTGTTGGTGCCGGTGGTAGCCTAGTGGGCCCAGGTGCCGACGGGGACTATGACCAAGTCACTGCTAACGCTCAAAAGTTCCACGAAGAATTAATGCGGATTCGTAACGAAAAGTAATTAGAAGAAAACTTAGCTTCAATAAAAAACGGTAGCAAGGATTTGCTACCGTTTTTTAGTTTAAATGGTAATTGATAAAGTAGTTAGGGAAGGCCTTAATCAGGCTGTCCTCTTCCGTTAACATCCGGTGCATGTGGTTGGCGCTTAGGCGTTCTACCTCGTTGATATCACGTTCGCGGACCGCATTTAGGATGGCCTTATGTTCATCGATTAAGCTAACCCACGAGAGCCCCTCAACTTTTAAGCGTAAAAAGCGGAAACGGTCAAACTGAACGTTAATCCGTTTAAGCCAGTTCCAAATCCGCAGGTGGTCCGTAATAACGTAGAAATAACGGTGAAACTCATCATCAATTGTTAGAAATTTGGTGAAGTTGTCTTCACGCATAATTAAATATTGTTTTGAAAGAATTTGGTCAAAATGATTGATTTGTTCTTGGGTGAAACGAACGGTAGTTGCGTTACGCATGATCCGCTGTTCAACACTAGCCCGGACAAACCGGGCATCGAGAACCTCCTTCATATCAATTTTTGATATATAAGTTCCTGATTGGGGGATGACATTGATCAGATTTTCCTGACGAAGCTGTAGAAGTGCCTCACGGACAGGGGTTCGTCCGATATCAATATCCTCTTCAATCTTCTTTTCTGAAATTTTTTGGCCAGGCTCATACTCAGCGTTAATAATTTTTTTAATGATAATATTATAAGCCTGTCCGGTTAAGTTACTTGTTTGCGCGCTGTTCATTTTCAATTCCTCCATTTATAAATATTATAACATCAATGTATTTTAGTTTGTGATTTCCTTGACAATCATTTTGAAACCGGTTACTATAATAGCGAACTGATATATTAGTATATTACTTGGAAGGGAGACCTTTTAATGGTGAAATTATTAGATGACTATCAAAAGGATGCTGAGTCATTTCACCAAGCAGGGATTACGGTTCCGGAGTTTACTCAATCGGCAATGGTTGAAGCGACAACGGCCAACCCAGTTTGGGTCCACTTTGGTGGTGGAAACCTGTTCCGGTGTTTTCACTCGACAATTGCTCAGCACTTATTGAATAGTGGTGCGATGAAGAGCGGAGTTATTGTTGCGGAAACCTATGATGATGAGGTGATTGACCGGGTTTATCATCCGTATAACAACCGTTTCTTATCAGTTGAAATGAAAAGTGACGGGAGCTTCGATAAGGAATTAATTGCAAGTGTTGCCGATAGTATTTATGCCGGTGCCGATAACAAGGCCGGTCGGGCAAAACTGGCCCAGGTCTTTACCAAACCATCCTTGCAATTCGTAACCTTCTCAATTACCGAAAAAGGGTATGCACTGAAGGATATGGACGGGAACCTGACGAAGGCTGCTGAGACCGACATTGCTAACGGCCCGGAGAACCCCGTTACTAACATGGGCTTTGTGGCTAGCCTCCTGTTGACCCGTTACCAAGCTAACCAGGCTCCAATTGCAATGGTAAGTACTGATAACTTCTCACAAAACGGCCAGCGGCTTGAAGATGCGGTGATGCTAATTGCTAATGGCTGGCTAAAGAAGGGGCATGTTGATCAAGGATTCATTGACTACTTAAATAACCGGCAAAAGGTTACCTTCCCGTGGAGCATGATCGACCGGATTACCCCTAATCCGTCGGAAGAAGTTGGCAAGTTACTGAAGAAGGATGGCTTTGAAGATACGCAGCTGATTCATACCAGTAAACATACCAATATTGCCCCGTTTGGTAATACCGAAGAAATTCACTACCTTGTTATTGAAGATGACTTTCCAAATGGCCGGCCGGCCCTAGAAAAGGCAGGGGTCATGTTGACTGACCGCGAGACGGTTAACGATGCTGACCAGATGAAGGTTACCGCCTGCTTGAACCCGCTGCACACTTCACTCGCCATTTTTGGCTGCCTGTTAGGATTTAAGTCAATTGCTGCTGAAGCGGTCGACCAGGACCTCTTAAAAATGATTAAGAACCTCGGCTATGGTGAAGATTTACCAGTCGTTAAGGATCCGGGAATTATTAACCCGAAGGACTTTATCGATACATTAATTACTAAGCGGTTACCAAATAAGAATATTCCGGATACGCCACAGCGAATCGCAACTGATACTTCCCAAAAGGTCGGAATTCGTTACGGGGTTACCCTTCAGCACTATGTTGATGATCCGCAATTAGATCCTGCTAACCTTGAATTTATTCCAATGATCATTGCCGGCTGGTGTCGCTACCTGATGGCCGTTGATGACAAAGGTGAGGCCTTTACCCCAAGTCCGGATCCACTTTATGATCAGCTCCACCAGCAGGTTGCCAATATTCAACTAGGTAGTGCGGGGACCGATGTTCATGAAAAGCTACAAGCTATTTTGAGCAATAAATCCATCTTCGGTAATGACCTATACGAGATTGGCTTAGGTAATAAGATTGAGGATTACTTCAAGCAAATGATTACCAAATCTGGTGCAGTTCGGGAAACAATCCAAAGCACCATTCAAAAGTTTGGAAAATACTAATAAGGAAAGAAGTTTTAACTAATGAAAAACATGGGATTTCGCTGGTATGGCGACGGCAATGACTCTATCAAATTATCAGATATTCGTCAAATTCCAGGAACAACGCAAGTCGTCGGTGCACTCTTTGATATACCAGTTGGCGAGGTTTGGCCTAAGGAACGGATCGCCGCATTAAAGAAGGAAGTCGAAGATGCCGGTCTGAAGCTGGAAGTGATTGAATCCGTTAATATTCACGATGACATCAAGATTGGTTTGCCAAGCCGGGATAAGTATATCGAGAACTACAAGGAAACCATTAAAAACCTTGCTGCTTATGGTATTAAGGTAATTTGCTATAACTTTATGCCAATTTTTGACTGGGTACGGACCGACCTCCATTACCCATTAGCAGATGGCTCAACCGATATGGCCTTCCAGCATAAGTATGTAGAAGGGTCACCGGAAGACATCATTAAGTCAGTTGAAAAGAATTCAAATGGTTACGTCCTACCAGGATGGGAGCCGGAACGGTTAGCTGAAGTTAAGCGGCTCTTTGAGGCTTACAAGGATGTGGACGAAAAGAAGCTTCGTGAAAACTTGAAGTACTTCTTGGATGCTATTATCCCAACCTGTGAAAAGTATGATGTTCGGATGGCCATGCACCCAGATGATCCACCGATGCCGTTATTCGGTCTGCCCCGGATTTACAAGAATCGGGAAGACATGATCAAGATTGAGCAAATGCACGAATCAAAGTACAACGGTTTCACGATTTGTACCGGGAGTTTGGGTGAGAACCCGAAGAACGACGTACCAGCTATTATCCGTGAATTTGTTAAGAAGGATCGGGCACCATTCATTCATGCCCGGAACATCAAGTTCATGGGTAATGGAGACTTCCATGAGTCGGCTCACTTATCCTCTGAAGGTTCACTGGATATGTACGAAATCATGAAGGCCCTATACGATACCCACTTTGATGGTTACATTCGTCCAGACCACGGTCGTGATATCTGGGGTGAAGAAGGGCGTCCTGGTTATGGATTATATGATCGTGCGTTAGGAATTACTTACTTAAATGGCCTTTGGGAAGCAATTCAAAAGGACAATCAATAAAAGTTAATCTCCTTGTTTTATCATGACTTTGCCATATCTCGTGATAGTAACTCATGGGATATGGTTTTTATTAACAGCTTCTTGTGAAAAAACGAACTTTGAAAAGATGGTGTACTTATGGATAAACAAAAAAAGACAAGTTGGGTTTATACACCGAAAAAATTAATGTTTGGCGTGGGATTGGTTTCGGTATGAATGACCTAATGGGCGGTGGTTGGAACAACATCGTCTCGGGTGTTATCTTTGTTTTCGTTATGAGTAACGGTATTAGTCCAGCGTTAGCCGGGGCAATCACTGGTATCGGTCGGATATTTGATGCTTTGTTCTCACTATTCTTTGGGGCAATTACCGATGGATTTTACAGAAATAAGCTTGGCCAAAAGTTTGGCCGGCGGCACTTCTTTATTTTACTTGGTGGGATTCTTTTTGCTATTATCTTTCCACTTTTCTGGGTTAAATCGACTAACTGGATCTACTATCTAGTTGTCTATGTGGCAATTGAATTGATTATTGCTATGATTTTGATCCCTTGGGAAACCTTACCAACTGAAATGACCAGTGATTACAACTTGCGTACTGTATTATCTGGTTCACGGATGGTTATTTCTGCTACCGGGACTGCTTTAGTATTCTTTATCCTGGCTGCTTTGAAACATGCTCAGAATCCAAATGCATACTTAGTTACTGGTATTATCTGGACAATTATCTTTGTTATTGCAATTTTTACTTCTTACCGGAGCACCTGGGAGCGTCCGTTAACTGAAGACTACGTTAAAAAGTTAAATGCTCAACCACGTTTGTCGCTAGGTGAATTTATGAAGAAGACCGTGGATGACTACTTCTCCACCTTTAAGAACAAGGCCTTCCGTCAACACTTAGCTATTTACCTGCTTTCCTTTACCGGGAAGGATTTCTACTCAACGATGCTACCAACATTTATCGTTTGTTGTATTAACGGTGCCAAGGAGGACCTTCCTTGGACGCTACAAGCTCTCTCTGCAATTGGGATCTTAGCCACTTTGGCCGCAACTCGGATTATGATTACCCATGGCCCACGTTTCCTTTGTGGTTTAGGGTACACCACGATCATTTTGACGATGATTGGTTACATTGTTACCTGGATTTTTGATGTTAATAATCCAGTCGTTATCTTGATTGTTATCTCCTTGTTCTACCAATGTGGTCGTGCCATCTTGGAATTTACTCCATGGAACGTTTTCCCATTTATTCCTGATGTTGATCGCATTATGACTCGTCAAGATCGTGCCGGTATTTATGCTGCCGTTATGACCTTCTTCCGTAAGTCTACTGGTGCTATTGCTTCTTGGATTGCTGGTATCTTGCTTGAAGTTATCGGCTTTAATTCCAAGTCAATGCTTAATTACGGTACGACGCCACACTCTATTCAATTCGGGATTATGTTAATCTTCTTTATTGGACCAGTTCTGTTAATTGGTTGGGCCCTTTGGATTTCACGTAAGTTTAAGCTTAACCGCGATACTCACGAAATCCTTAAGAATGAAATCACTCGTCTTGAAAATGGTGGTTCGAAGGCTGACGTTACGCCTGAAACTAAGGAAGTTGTTGAAGAATTAACCGGTGAATCTTACGACAAGGTATGGCCAGAGGATGTTCCTAGCCAAACAAAGACGAATAACTAGGAACCGGTAATTGGGGGCAAATAAAATGGTACTTATTGATAAAAATTTCCTATTAACGAATGACTGGGCCAAGAAGCTCTTCTTCGACTATGCTAAGGACATGCCGATTATTGACTTTCACTGCCACCTAGTTCCCCAAGAAATCTATGAGAACAAGAATTATAAGAACATTACCCGTTTATGGTTAAATGATGGAACATATGGTGACCATTATAAGTGGCGTCTGGAACGGGCAAATGGGGTTCCTGAAGAGCTAATTACCGGTGATGGTGACGATTATGATAAGTTCTTAGCCTGGGCCGGAACAATTGAAAAGGCCGTGGGAAACCCGGTTTATGAATGGACCCACCTTGAATTGCACCGCTTCTTTGGGATTGACGAGCCACTAACCCGGAAGAATGCTCCAGAAGTATGGAAAAAGGCCAATGCCATGCTACAAACCGCTGACTTTAAGCCACGGAACCTGATTAAGAAATCACATGTTGTTGCAGTTTGCACGACTGATGATCCGGCCTCTGACCTTCATTTCCACAAGCTCTTAAAGAAAGACGAGAAGGAAAATGGCTTCCGGACCCTTCCGGCAATGCGGCCTGATAACCTGATCTACATTGATAAGGCTGGTTATGGCGAGTACCTGGAAAAGCTTGGTGAAATTACTGGAATTAAGATTACGTCCTTTAGCGACATCCTAACGGCAATGGACAAACGCTTCCAGTACTTTAACGAAATGGGGGCCCGTCTGTCTGACCACTCCTTGAGTACTTACCACTTTATCGAAGCTAGTGATCAAGAACTCGACCGGATCGTTGATAAGGCCGTTCGCAATGAACAGTTGCAAGAACGTGACCAGTACCTGACGATGCTGATTGAGGGCCTGATGAAACTCAACAAGAAGTATAACTGGACGATGCAATTCCACAATAATGTATTGCGGAGTATTAACCACCCGATGTTGGATCAAATTGGGCCGGATACCGGTTTTGATTCAATGGGGACCCAGCCAGATATGATTGCGCAGATTCAAAAGCTCTTTACTAAGATGAAGGATGAAGATGCCTTACCTAAGATTATCTTCTATTCCTTGAATCCGAACGATTGGCTGCAATTGATTACATTAATGGGGTGCTTCCAAGAAGGGGGTAAGCAACGGATGCAATTGGGAGCCGCTTGGTGGTTCAACGATACTGCTGAGGGGATGACTACCCAGCTGCGTGACTTTGCCCAACAGAGTTTACTGCCGAATTTCGTCGGGATGCTAACTGACTCACGGAGTTTCCTGTCGTACCCACGTCACGAATACTTCCGGCGGGTATTGTGTAACTTCTTTGGTGAATTGATCGCGGCCGGCCGGGCGCCAGAAGATGAAGAATACATTGGTAAAATTATTCAGGATATTTCCTATAATAATGCCTTGAATTACTTTGACTTCTTTGCGGATGCTAAGCCGGAAGAACTATTTGACAAGTTAGATTATCGTTTCCAATTTTAGCCTTAGTTAAATTCAAAATTAGGAGATGTGACGATGAGGTCGTAAATGACTTCTGCCACGTCTCCTTTTTTGGGTTAGAAACAGGAGCTCTAACATAAAAAACTAAAACAACTAATTACGAATAAGGTTATTTTGAAAAAGAAATCCCTTACATTGAAAAAGTAAGTTAAAAGCCCTTGAATTTGACCATAGATATAGTAGAATACTAACTGTTCATTGATTGTTCACGTTAACATATAGGTTAACTTATCTGTGAGAGGAGAGAATTTCAAATGAATTTTATCAAAACTTTAGCAATTTTTATCGTCGCCAGCATCGCATTAGCAGGGGTTGCCAGTGCTAGCTCAATCTACACGTCTGCTAACAATAACCACAGCGTTAGTCAACAAATGGCTAATGTTATCAACAAAAATAAGGAAGCTATTGACCAACAATTAAACTAATTAATCCCTTATAAAGTGTGAAAGGCCGGTAACCTATCGGCTTTTCTCTTTACACTAGCTTGATCAATTATAAACAAATTGCCAAAAACTGTTGAATGTTTCACGTTAACATTCTATAATAAGAATAGATTGATAGCGCATCCATCCTTTACTATTCCACTAACGGTGGTTACGTCTTCAATACTTCGCTTACCTTGCGATTATTTGCACATCATCCTCTCACAGATGGCGATTTGGCTAGGTAAGTAAGATCGATAAATACATTGGTTAATAAATTCTGGAGGTTTTCTAAGATGGAAAGTCTTAATAATAGTTTTCGTAAATTACCACAATATCCCAACAAGGTTATTCAATTTGGTGAAGGTAACTTCCTGCGGGCCTTCATCGACTGGCAAATTCACCAGATGAATAAGCAAGGCCTATTTAAGGGGGGCGTTCAAATTGTCCAACCACTGCCAACCGGCCGGATTAAGGAACTGGACGAACAAGACGACCTCTACACGGTTCTTCTTGAAGGTATTTTAGATGGTAAGAAGATTCAAAGTCATGAGATTATTGAATCAATTAACGGAACGGTTAACCCTTACACTGACTACGACAAGTACCTGGCCTTGGCAGAAGATGACAACATCGAAGTAATCTTCTCGAACACGACCGAAGCCGGAATTGAATTTGTACCAGAAGACACGATGGAAGCTGTTAAGAAGGGTGAAAAGAGTTCATACCCTGCTAAGTTGACCGCCTTGCTTTACCACCGTTTTGAATTAGGCAAGAAGGGCTTCCACATTATTCCGTGTGAATTAATTAACCACAACGGGGACGCATTAAAGAAGGCTATCCTTCAATATGCTGACCTATGGAACCTGGGTCAAGACTTTGTTGACTGGATTAACAACGACAACGAATTTTACTCCACGCTGGTTGACCGGATTGTTCCAGGATACCCACGTGACCGGGCTGCTGATCTGGAAAAGGAATGGGGCTACAAGGACCAAAACATGGTTAAGACCGAACCATTCCTGATCTTCGTTATTGAAGGTAGCAAGGACATTGAAAAGGTTCTTCCACTTAAGGAAGCCGGCATCAACCTGGTAGTTACTGATGACATGCAACCATACCGGAACCGGAAAGTCTCAATCCTGAATGGACCACACACGACGATGTCACCAATTGGTCGTTTGGCAGGCTTGGAAACGGTTGGTCAAGTCATGAGCGACAAGGACTTCTACAAGTTTATTGATGATGAAATGCACAAGGAAATTATCCCAGTTGTACCACTTCCAAAGGAAGAATTGGAAAGCTATGCTAAGGGAATTCAAGAACGGTTTGAAAACCCATATGTTAAGCACGAATTGAGTGCTTTGGCATTGAACAGTATTTCCAAGTACGCTGCCCGGTTACTGCCTAACTACAAGCGTTACTACAACAAGTACGGTAAGCTGCCAAAGCGGATGAGTTTAGCCCTAGCCGCTTACCTCTGGATCTACAACGGCAAGTCCAAGTTTGACATCAACGATACTGCTGATGTCACCGCCGGCTTCAAGAAGATCCAAGGCGACGACAACTTTATCCACGAAGCACTTTCTAACCCAGACTTCTGGGGTGAAGATTTGACTAAGATCCCTGGTCTGGAAGACTTAGTAACGAAGTACTACAACGAAATCGGTGAAAAGGGTACGCGGGCAATCGTCCAAGAAATCAACGCAGAGGAGTAGTAGTTTCATGGAAAAACTAGTTATCTTAAATAGTAGTGACAACGTGGCCATTGCGACCACTGATTTAACTGCTAAAGATACTGTTGAAGTACCTGGCCAATCAGGCCTTGAATTAGTAACTGATGTTCC
Organism: Limosilactobacillus sp.; assembly: GCF_051873035.1. Lineage (GTDB taxonomy): Bacteria > Bacillota > Bacilli > Lactobacillales > Lactobacillaceae > Limosilactobacillus. Next base: position 2,945 of record NZ_JBJEEL010000074.1, on the reverse strand, counting down.
CGTTGGCAATAAGGTTGCGGTTTCGGCAATCGCTAAGGGGGCTGACGTTATTAAGCTCGGTCAAGTAATTGGTCAAGCAACGGCTGATATCCAAGCCGGTGAATTGGTTAACGAAAATAACCTGGCGGATGGTCAGGCAGCAGACAATCAGCAAACTTTACAGGCTGATTTGTCGCAATATGCTTCAGATCGCACCTTTATGGGCTACCGGCGCAAGAGTGGCAAAGTAGGGATCAGAAACGATCTCTTTATCGTGCCAACTGTTGGCTGTATTACCCCATTGATGGATGTGATGGTCCAACAATTCAAGGCTGTTCACCCTGACAATGGTTCTTTTGATAACATTGTTTTGCTAAAGCACCCGTATGGCTGTTCACAGTTAGGGGACGACTTCGAACAAACCTGTCAAGTTCTATGTGATGCGGCCTTGCATCCTAATGCTGGTGGGGTGCTGGTCTTTGGCCTTGGTTGTGAAAATAACCAGATGGATGGGATGAAGGAAACCATCGATAAGATGGCGGGAATTGATCCTCAGCGGATGAAGTTCCTAGTGGCCCAAGAAGTCAAGGATGAGTTTGCCAATGCCCAACAAATGCTTGAAGAATTAAATGACGCTGCAGCTAATGATCACCGTGAACCAGTTCCTTTAAGTGAATTGACGGTAGGGCTACAAGGAGTTCAACCAGATGCCTTCGCTCCAGTTACCGCTGATCGTTTATTAGGCCGGTTGGCGGATGTAGTAAATGCTAACGGTGGTACGACCGTGATTACCGGTGTGCCAAAGCTGGCTGCTGACCGGACCGGTCTAGTAAAGCGGGCTGCTAATGACGAGGCCGCGCACAAGATTAACCAAGTTTTCGACCACATGCATGACTATTATGGCGAATTTGATCATGAAATGGTTAAGCAACCAGGTGCCAAGGAATTTGCCAAGGGAATTACTACCGCGGTTGAAAGTGCTGTTAACGCTGCGCAAAAGGGTGGTCAGGCCCAGTTTAGTGACGCTTTACCTTATGGGCATAAAGTAGCTAAGCATGGCCTTAACCTTTTGGAAGCACCGAATAACGACTTGATTGATTCTTCAGCAGAAGCGGCGGTAGATTGTCAATTGGTCGTTACTAGTACGGGGGTAGCTACTCCTTACGCTAGCTTTGTACCTTCCGTAAAGGTAGCTACTAATTCTGAACTAGCAACCAAGAAGAAGCGCTGGATTGACTTTGATGGTGGTCAAGTCCTGAATCAGCCATTTGAAGAAGTAGCTGAAAAGTTCATTGACGATATTATTGCAATTGCAAGTGGTCAAGAAACTAAGAATGAGCAAGCTGGTTTACACGGTCTTGCAATCTTTAAGATCGGTGTCACTGAATAGTAAGGAAGTTATTTAAATGATAAAAATTGAAAATGCTGACTTTCGTGCGGAAATCGATGAACACGGGGCCCAGTTAACCCACCTGATTAATAAAAAGGCCGGTTTTGACTATATCTGGAATGGTAAAGAGTGGGGAAAGCACGCACCAGTTCTTTTCCCCGCAATTGGCCGTTCCAATGACGATCAGTATGTTTTAGATGGTAAAACATATGAAATGCCACAACATGGTTTTGTGAGTGACCAGGACTTAACGGTTAGCCACCAGTCAGAAAATGCGGTTACCCTCGTATTGAAGGCTAATGCGGCTACGAAGAAGTATTACCCATTTGACTTTACTCTGGCGATCACCTTTACACTGTTAAGTACCGGTTTATCACTAAGCTTTGCCGTTACTAACGACACTGACAAGGAGATGCCATATTCCTTAGGTTCGCACCCGGCATTTAACGTGCCAATTAATGGGGTAGCTAAGTTTGATAACTACCGCGTTAAGTTTGTTGGGATTGAGGGACCCGTTAAGAATTACGAAATTGTTAAGACCCCTCATCCTTACCGGACCGGTAAAGAAGAATTACTGACTGACAATCGGAATAATGAGCTCGAATTAAATTACGAAACGTTTAAACCGGGCCTCCGGATTATTAGTAATCCAGGGATCAAGAGTATTAAACTGTACTCACCATTAACGTCGCATTCTGTTGAAATGGATATTAGTCAATTTAAGAATGTCTGCCTGTGGACAAAGGAAGACGAAGACTGTGCATTCCTCTGCATGGAACCATTTAATGGCTTCCCTGATGTTTTGGGAGAACCAGTTGACTGGATGCATAAGGAAGGTAATATTATTTTGCCGGCCCACGCTACCAAAGTATCCCAGTACGAAATGCACCTATCATAAAATTGCAAAAGGAGAAATTGAATTATGTTACCAAAGTATGAAGCACTGAAAGCAGTTGAAAAGGCTGGTATTTTAGCCGTCGTTCGGGGACGGAGTGAAGAAAATGCCTACCAGATTTCTAAGGCCAGCATTAAGGGTGGCGTCAAGGCCATCGAATTAGCCTTCACTTCCCCGAGCGCTGATGTAACGATCAAGCACCTGAATGAAGAATTTGCCGATGACCCTGAAGTTGTCGTTGGTGCCGGAACGGTTCTGGACCCGGCAACAGCCCGGATGGCCATGGTAGCTGGTGCTAAGTTCATCGTCAGCCCATCCTACAACGCTGAAGTTGCTAAGATTTGTAACCTCTACTCAGTTCCATACATGCCCGGATGCTTCACCCCAACGGAAGTGCAAGCGGCCTTAACAACCGGTGCCGATGTGGTTAAGATCTTCCCTGGAGCTATTGCTGGTCTGAAGATGATCCCAGAACTGCAAGGACCATTCCCGAACGCCAACATCATGCCAAGTGGTGGAGTTTCCCTCGACAACATGAAGGATTGGTTCAAGGCCGGGGCCTTCTGTGTTGGTGCCGGTGGTAGCCTAGTGGGCCCAGGTGCCGACGGGGACTATGACCAAGTCACTGCTAACGCTCAAAAGTTCCACGAAGAATTAATGCGGATTCGTAACGAAAAGTAA
>NZ_JBJEEL010000073.1:0-4748 GCF_051873035.1 Limosilactobacillus sp. | reverse complement strand
GTCAGTATTATTTATTTGAGTCCAGTGGCTAACTTATTCTTGAAATTTAGGAAAACAATTGGCTGGTTGATTGTCCCATCTTTTAAGAAAGTCCCGGTATAGACTTCATCGCCATCTTGGTTATTACTGGTACTCGTTTTCACAACGGTTGAATCACTGAATGATCCGGGGGTATAGCCTAGTGTTAGGTGCGGATCTTTATGAAATACTAACGAGTAGGTATCCCCCACTTTAGCGTTACTAACATCGACGCTAACACTAGTATTATCTAGCTGGCTCATCTTGCTAATGGTTTTATCTGACTCTGCTATGGGATTAATGGTTGGCTTTACATTAGTTACTTGTCTGGAGGATAAAATAGTATCGGCCGTTGCCTTGCTGGTCTGTGTAGGCGCTTCTTGTGATGAATTATCACTCGGCTTCACGTCGGATGCTACTTTTGCTGTTTCGTTTTGCTTAACAGCCGGTGTTGAAGCTACTGAATTTAACGCAACAGGCTTAGCTTGTAGTTGCTGAGTCGTGACATTCTCGTTACTAGCTGTTTGTTCTTCTACAGTCGGCTGAGTAGAAACAGTTTCATCAGCGTGGGCAACGGTCCCCTCGCCAAAGATAAAAGTTGTTCCTAATAAAACAGAAGCAACGCCAATGCTGAGTTTGCGTAAACCAAAGCGTTGCCGTTGCCTCTCCATTTTTCGTAGATATTCTTGTGTATTATTCTTTGACATAATAATCCCCCACCGAATTTATATTTTATTAATTCTGGAATATTTTAACATATACCTATCATTTAATAAAATAACTAGAACTAAATGAACAACTTAAAAAAGTCCAATAACTAACCAATTGTTTGGCCAGTTATTGGACTAGATCTGGATCCGCTTCAATTATAAACGTTTATAAGTTAATTAGTTAATTTACCCTAGCACTAGCTCATATTCCTGGTGGGTATGAACATTGCAAGTCTGACCGGCAGCACTGGCTACCAGCCTATGCAGGGCCGTCAATTGTTGGTGGTTAACAATTACACCGTCAAATTGTAAATTGTGGCTCAGCCAATACTCCGCCACCGTCCGTACCGGACTGATCACTTGTACCTGTGACAGTAAATGGGCCAGGGCAAGGCCAACAATCGCATCATACCGTGACATGGCCGGGCAAAAAATCATTAATAAAGGTGTCGTCGTCTCCCTAGCAATGGTTAAAAGGTGATAAACCTGCTGTTTACTAGCCACGCCGTCAACCACCAACGGTACCCCCTCGGCTAGCAGTTCCGCAATCAACGACTGGTTAAACTGGCCAGCCGTCATCACCGGTACTTGAACCCAGACATTTTCACCGCACAGGGTCAGCTTTTCGGCCCGCTGACGAAGTTCAGTCTGGTCACGGCCATGGACTGGCAGAACTATCCGGTTATTTACACCGGCTGGCAGGTGCCAACTCCCCGCTTCTAGCGCCGCAACTAATTGCTCATCTAAAATTAGACCATCCTGTCCCCGCTGGGCCAGCTTAGTCAATTCTCGTGAGCTAACGTGGTTGATAAAAATACCTGGCTGAGTAAATGTTTGCACGAAAATCTTCCTTTCAACTAACTATACCAATTAATCCTAACAAGCACATTCTGTCACTTAGTTAGGCATTAGTCAAGCTATTTTAGAAAGTAGACCAATTATTTGATCGCTTGTTCTAGGAAACATGCTAAGAGGCCACCGACAAGCGGACCAACCATTGGTACCCAAGCATACCACCATTCCGCCGACGCCTTATTAGGGACCGGTAAGATGGTATAGGCGAACCGCGGCCCCCAGTCACGTGCTGGGTTTAAAGCAAAGCCAGTGGTCGATCCTAGTCCGGTCCCGATGACGGTAATCAACAGGCCCACGATAAAGGGTTTCATCCCCGTGGTAAAGTTACCTAAATTCAGCAAAATAAAGACAAAGGCAAAGGTGGCGACCACTTCCGAAAAGAGGTTAAAGAAGGGCGCCCTAATCGCTGGCCGGGTTGCAAAAATACCGACGCTATTCCCCTCTTTAACAGTCCGGGTTGCCTTAAACTGGGGATAATAAAAAATAATCACGAGTGCCGCGGCCACAAAGGCACCAAGAAACTGCCCCGCCAGGTATGGTAACACCTGGTGCCAGGGAAACAGGCCGCAGATAGCATAGGGGATTGTGACCGCCGGGTTAAGGTGACCCAAAGACCCCAACGAGCCCGCAACATAAACGCCCATCGTCACGGCAAGGCCCCAACTAGCACAGACAAACCACCAGCTGCTCCCCCGGGCGTAGTTACGCTTAAGGTTCACACTGGCCGAACAGCCGCCACCGATTAGGATCAAAATTAACGTCCCGAAAAATTCACCAATAAATCCATTCATAGTTTTAACTCCTTGAAATCGTTATCATACTGACTTATTCTACCCTAGACCAATTGTCAGAACAAGGCTTCGAGACAATAAAAAGAGGTCTGTGGCTTAGGTCTGTTATATCGATTAAAAGTATACAAATGGCCTCAAACATTCGGGAAACCCGAATGCTTGAGGCCTATTTATACTCACGGGGGTGACAGATAGCCTAGCAACACGTCATGAAGACGAGGTCGTCACCGACTTCTGCCACACTTTCCCTTGCTACTTTACCTTTTGTTCTACGGCCGTCTTTTCTGGATAGAAGAAGTTATAAATTGTCAAAATGAGGTAGGCAAAAAGATCCCAGCGGGGCATGATGTAAGCCACAAAGATCAAGATAGCGTTGATGATCAGTACGATCAATAGGCGCCGTCCCAGCCGCACGGAAAACATCCGCGGGCTACCCTCGACCTCATTAAAGAATTCTTCCCAGGCATTAGCCGAAATAATCAACTTCATGAGATTAGCAATGAAGTAGGCGATCCCGTAGTCAAAAACAGCGAGGCTACTAGGTTCTAACATCATCCACTTCGTCAACATCGGGATTACCGACAACGCTGCTAGGAAAATGAAATCATTGATAATCATCTTTTTTGTCACCCGGTTAAGCGATAGTAACATCCGGTTAAGGTCGTACCAGAAGTTAGCCACGACAAAGAAGCTGACCAGGAAGATAAAGATCGACCCCATAAAGTTACGGTAAGAGACCCCTGACTGGTTGGGCAGTGGCACTTCCAAAACCATTACGGTAAGGATAATTGCGATTACCCCGTCATTAAGATTATCGAGGTGCTCTTTAAATTCAATCGCTTCTTTTTTCTGGAGATGGGCCATCCGCTGCTGCACCTGCTGCCGGCTGGCCACCCGTTTTTGCTCTTGTTCTTTTTTTATCACTTTTAATCACCAAGAGCTATTCTAGCGGACTTTAGCTTAAAAGTGAACAGCGCTTGCCCACTATGTGCAAAATCGTCATAATAGAAGGGATTGATGAGGAGGAAAATGAAATGAATAAGATAAAACAGATTAGTTTGAGTGCCATTGCCTGCCTGAGTCTCGGTGGTGCACTGGTTACGGTTAATAACCTCGGTGAACACGTCCCAACAGTGGTTGCGGCTAGTCGTGAGGACACCACCATTGCCAACCGGGATATTGCTAGCTACCTCGCTAACTGCCAGCAATACGAGTCGAATGATAAACAATTCCAGGGCTTTACCAGTATCAAGCAAATCCAGTACCTCGGCAACCGGCAAATTAAGATTACAGTTAATGACGACTTTTACCGTTTGACTAAGCCCCGCCGCGACTTGTTAATTGATAGTCTGCAAAACGGGGTCATCGGTACCCTGATGAATGACCAGCAAGAACGGCCATCGGAAAGCGATGTTCACCAGGGGATGGAAACCAAGGTCTACCTGAACAATCAACTGATCGGCCAGAGTAGCAAGTCTAACAAGCGGATCATTGACTGGAACAAGTAGCCATCATAGTTCCCGCCCCAGGTCATGACTGTAAAATTTGAGGATCCACTCAATCGCCCGCACGTCATTGTGGGCCTTATGAAATTCAATGGCGGGGAGGTTTAACAACTGGCACATCTTCTTTAAGCTTAGCGTCTTTTGGCCCTGCCAAACCTGCTGGGCGATTAACTTTTCGAGGTCTAGTAGCTGGGTCGTCTTCCAAAAGCGCTGGTCGTCAGGAAGGTCCTGCCGGTCAGCCAGAGTCTGGAGGGCCTTAAAGTCAAGATGATTATCCCAGCTAACGAGATAGTCAGGCGCCAACTGGTCAACCACCGCGACGATTCGGGGTAACAGGTGCTTCGCCGTAAAGCGGCCTGCTTGGGAAGGCGATAGGTCATAGCGACGGAGAAACTGGAGCTGACGGTTGTTGGGCTGCTGATCATGATAGAAATAATAGTTGAAACTAGCCGGCTGGTCGTAAAGGCGGCCCGCCAATTGGGAAATTTGGTTTTGGCGATTAAGCTGGAAGAACTCCAGGTCCATGATTAGCAAGCGAGCAGAACTATTAAGAACTGACCGTAGCTGTTTGAAGTTTTGAATCGGGGCCGCCTTCCTCTTCAGTTCCGGTGTTGGGGCCGGCAACGCTGGGGGCGACGTCAAAATAGCCTGGGTAAACGGAAGAAAGGACGAAATTTGAACTGGGGTGCCAATGAATGCGGACTGCGGTGTTTCGACCATGATATCTACCTCACGAACAGATGTTTCATATATTATATACGACACTTTGCTACTTTCACCAGTACAAATTTGCTACAATCAAGTAATAATAATGAAAGGTAGATTATAGAATGAAGTTAGCCACCCAGTTGGTGGTAAATAAAAAACGC
>NZ_JBJEEL010000072.1:0-27821 GCF_051873035.1 Limosilactobacillus sp. | reverse complement strand
CAAGCTTGAGGATCACGACCGCCTTTTTCAATACGTGTCGTTATGGTGTGCTTACCTTTGGCTATTGGTCTGGTTCTCTTTTTTGATAATTCATGAATCATGAGATTGGAAGTCTTCAATGAAACGGGAATCCTGATTCGAAAATGGAAGAAGTTACGATAGCCATATGCGGTTCGCTTGATTACCTTGATTTTATTATTAGTGCCTTCGATTGGCCCGTTGGTTAGTTGGGTGTGAAAGTCAGTGATGATCTCCTGGCGGTGCTTGGCGAGGGTTCGCTTAACTCGTCTCATCGTGATTGGTAAATTATTCCGCTTGATTAACTGGTTCAATAAAGCCTGATTATGGTTACCAATCGCGGCTATTAAGTCTTGGTAGTATTCGTAGGTAGCCCTTAGCTTAGGTAATCTAGTTAGCTTTCCTTGGCCATTAATAGCTTCCAGTAATGCTTCAAAGCGTTGTCTTTTTTCTTTTTAAATCAATGGCACAGCAAGTAACAAAAAACGGTAAAGAGCAGAGTATTTTTAGTGACTTACGCCTAGTAAAAAACTTCAATGAAAATTTTGTCAGTTGCATGAAAAGCAACGCTTAGCTTCTTAGGAACGTTTATAATTAAGGAAGATTATGTTGAAGAAGGTTGAAGCTAATGAAAAATTATAAGCGAATGGCTAGCGTACTGGCATTAGGCCTGTTAGCGACGACTCTCACGGCCTGTGGTGCGAATAAGACGGACAACAGTGCAAGTTCTAGTAGCACCGTCAAAACAAGTCAGAAGGCCGCTGATACGCTTGTAGGAGCCTACCAAAATACTCAAAAGGGTACAGCCGTTAAGTTTAACGCTAATGGCACTGGACGGTATGTCTACGCCGACCCGGTTAATAGTGATACGGATGATCAATTGACCTGGACAAAGACCGGGGATAATGAGTATACGCTAAAATTTGACGATAGCGACGTTACCAGTCCGGTTACTGCCCACCTTTCCGGTAATCAGTTAACGTTAACTGGTGATAGTAATTGGGCCACGGATTCGATGAGCCGGACGACTGCTAGTTTAAATCTTGATAGGTACCTGGCCGCCCACCATGGTAATAGTGACAGCCAGCAAGCTTCTTCGTCAGTTGACCCTCGCCGCGTCGGTGCAATGGCCTTTCAAACCACTTATAATGGTATGCCAGGTCAAGAAAGATTCGTCTTTAATAGTAATGGCGGTACCTATTCCTTTAACGAGGCAAATAGTGATGACGATGGTGAAGCCATTGAATATAAAATTAAAGGGAATACAGTTACCTATTGGCGAGCCGGTGACCCGACAGCTAAGCATACGACCAGTATTCAAAGTCTAGCAAATCAAACGGATTCTGAACAGATTGATAGTATCGTTTCGCATACCAATTAGATTTAGAAACTACGTAAAAGGCCCCCTAGCATCCAAATTCGAATGCTGGGGGACCTTTTTTACTGGTATTTAGTTTTTGGGCAAGATAATTCGTTGTTCAAACCAGTGGTCATGAGAACTGCGGTCATTGACGGCTTGCGGGTAGTGACCCAAAATAATCCGCAGGTTTCGTAGACCAATATGGTGGCTAGCGTTGAGGTTAAAGGTGGTGGAATTAATGTCGAGCTTGGCAAGGTCAATTTGACTTTCCTTAGTCGAATTACCAACCACAATGAACTGAGCATTGTCATTTTCGTAGAGACTCAGGTCAAGCTTCTTTTCTGGTGATTGTTGGGCCGCGTAAATGGCATTATCAAGTAGAATCGATAACACACGAATCACGTCAACCGGCTCCATCGTTTGTGTAAGGTCAATCGGCTGGGCAACTTCCAATAGGGGCGAAAGCTGCTTTTCTAGGGCCGTCATCAGCTTGCTATAGACGATCGACTTAATCCCGGAATCCTGGATGTTTTGGAGGTTGTTTAAAACCTTAGTTGGGGCGTTAATTAACGGTTCAGTTGAGCTAGCAAGGTTATCAATCTGGTTTTTAGCATAGTCCAGATTATTGGTATCCAGGGCACTCTTGAGCGAATATAAGATGTTCTTGTAATCGTGTCTAAACCGGCGCATGTCGTCGTACATTACTTCCAACTCACTGGTGTAGTTTTCGAGGTTATTTAAACGGACGTTAGCATAGTAGAGGGCGTCATGCTGGTGGATAAACGTAGCGGTCAGAAACATGATAAAAAGCGCGAGGAGGTAATAAGCGGTTGCGGCGATTAACGCAAAGTTATTGACCGCCTGAACATGAAAAGTCTGGACAATAGCGTGCGGATTAAACTGAAAAACGTAAAAGAAGTAGCTTAGCGGGATGAAAAGGAGGCTTAGTATTTCCTTAACCCCAGAATATTGAAGGAAAATAATTTTGAAATACTGGTCAAATAACCGGCGTGAAACTAGTATAATTAACAAAGCAATCAAATAAATAATGGGGATTAGGATGAAGAAGATAATCCTGCTTGCCTGTGGTGAAACCATGGTCAGCAAGCGGGCCAAGTATAACCCGATCGCTGAGGCAAAATAATAGACGAGCATCGCGACCCCAAACTGGGCGATGATCGTCGAAAACTGTTCCTCATTCGGGTTGGCAAAGTAATAAACAGCAGCTGCCGAACAAAGGGTGATGATCAAATCATTCAGAAAAAGGTTGGGTTGTAAAAAGAGTTCTACCACCCCAGAGATTATGTAAAATATCAGAGGAATTCGCCGGTGCGAAACGTGGCGGTAGGTTCCCCAGAATAGTAGGGGATAAAAGAAGAATGCCTGAATAATGTAGGTCCAGAGATAGACGGGACTGGCCGCCTGAATAAAGGGGTTATTAATGTTAAAAAATGTCATTACAAATGTCTCCCAAAAGAAAGGTGTCAATAATGAGCAAACAACTCAGTAAAACTTGTCCCAATTGTGGTAAGTTGAATTCTATTCATGAAAGTTATTGTACTAATTGTGGTCATAAATTACCAGTAAGCAGTGAAAAAACGGTTGGTTATACCCGTCCCCAGTCGAAGCGCCAAGCGATGATCGTTTTTGCAATTCTCGGTTTAGCCCTGTTTTTAGGCGTTGTCGGGATCTCAATTCGGCAGAATCAAGAAATCTTGCGCACCTCTTCGATTAACGCAATCCCGTTTAAAGTTGAGTTCTTTGATCACCATAACCACCAAGTGATGGTCCGCTATTTAAAAGGAGAAACGCGAAAATCCCGTAACGGGTACGCTACGGGAACACTTAAGGTAATGACGACAATGAAACATGGTCATGGACAAAGTGTGAGCTACGTTGATAGTCGGGCAGCCAAGTCATTAGTTATTAATTCGTCCCCGAAGATGACTTTTTATTACAACCACCGTTACGGGAAATTTAATGATTACGGAAAGTGTAAGGTTAGTGGACAGCCAACGATTAAACGTTTCCGGATGATTAAGATGGATTAATTACCAGCATTGGCAATTTCTGCGAGTCGATTTAACAAGGCAGTGTTTTTTAGCCGGGATAATGGGCACGGTGTGGTACTTCCCTTAAGGATAACCAGGTGTTCATGGGTATTGATCTCGGCTACCTTAGAAATATTGATCAAGCACCGCCGATGGCTCCGGAAAAACAACGGCGATTTTTTCTCCAGAGTGGTTAGTGAGCCGTGAACGGTGATTCGCTGATTATTGACTAGCTGGAGGAAGGATTGGTGGGAATTAGCCGGATTAGGTGAAAAGTAGATGATATCTTCAATGTTAATTCGGGTATAACCTGTGCCAATTTTAAGTAGGATGGTTGGTAAGGCAAACCGGCGGGGCTTATGTTGGGCGACCTTTAGTGCCCGTCCTAAGCGCTCCTTAATATTGTCCTTGTCCTTAGCAATAAAGTCGAGGGCCTCGGCCTGGTACTTAAACGTAACTGGTAAAAGTTCATCATGGACGGTGATGAAGATAATCGTCGCGTAAGGATCATGCTTACGAATAAGACGACTTATTTTCAACCCGGCCTTTTTATCGTTATCGATTTCCAGGTCCAGTAAGTAGACGTTATCGATACTTGCTGCCGGTAAGCGGTCCTTGAATTCGGCAATTTTGGAATAGGCCTTAATGGTCGAGATGGCAATGTGTTGCTCCTGGGCAATTTCGTTAATGTCTTTTTCAAGGCTTACTTGTTCTACCCACTTATCTTCGAGAATAAAAAGGTTCATCGTATCGCTTTCCTCCTTAGATAAAATAGTTCGGTAAATTGATCATAAGTGAGATTTGACGTTAGAACTATAGAATTAGTTCACTTACTTAAGAAAATTACCGTTAGATGAAAAATTAGTTTCTTAGCAGATCAAAGGGCGGACTGGTAAAAAAGTGCTTGACGATCCTGGGCTCTTTCTCGTATAATTAAAACGTTGATTAGTTAACATTATTCCGGCATAGCTCAGTTGGTAGAGCACTTGACTGTTAATCAGGTTGTCGTCAGTTCGAGTCTGACTGCCGGAGTCGATTAGAGTGTCAGTTTTACTGGCACTTTTTTTATTACCTTCAGATACCATTATACGCGCTTAATAATCTTAAGTTGAAAAGGATTGCAAGGTTAACTATTAAAAACAAATGGTCGAAAATGGCAAAAGTACCAATCAAATACCAATGATTCCTCATTAAAATCTTATTTTTTAATTGACGACGTCTTAGCCGACGCTTATAATTGAACTATTCTGAAATTTTAAAAGATTAATTTTATCTTTTGGGATGAGTATTTAAATTTAATAATCCATTATCAATATTTTGGAGGAATTATATGAGTAAAGAGAGAAATGTGGATACAGCCTTCTTCGGGCAACCACGAGGACTGTCCACTCTGTTCTTCACCGAAATGTGGGAACGGTTTAGTTACTACGGGATGCGTGCCATCCTGCTATTCTATATGTACTATGCAGTTACCAAGGGTGGCTTGGGGATGGACCAAACCACGGCGGCATCAATCATGTCAATCTACGGATCACTGGTTTACCTCTCCGGGGTGGTTGGTGGTTGGTTGTCTGACCGTGTTTGGGGACCACGCCGGACCGTCTTTATCGGTGGTGTCCTCATCATGTTTGGGCACATCGCCTTGTCGTTACCATTTGGTGTTTCTGCACTGTACGTATCAATTGCCCTAATCGTTATTGGTACCGGTTTGCTGAAGCCCAACGTCTCGGAAATGGTTGGGGGCCTGTACAGCCCTGAAGACCGGCGGCGTGATTCTGGTTTCAGTATGTTCGTCTTCGGTATTAACTTGGGGGCCGCAGTTGCTCCATGGGCGGTGCCGTGGGCTGCTAACGGCTTTGGCCTTAACCTGTTCCATGGTGAAATGAACTTCCACGCTGGGTTCTCCTTAGCCGCTATCGGAATGTTCTTTGGCCTGATTCAATACGTCGTTGGTGGGCGGAAGTACCTATCAAAGGATAGCCTGTACCCAGACGACCCAATTGAAAATGATGACCTACGTCCGGTTATTATCTGGACGTTAGTCGGGGTTATCGCCCTGGTTATCATCCTCGGTTTACTGGCAGCACTTGGTCAATTAAACATTAACAACATTATTACGTTAATTACAATTATTGCCATTGCCCTGCCGATTTACTACTTCATTATGATGTTAAACTCCAAGAAGGTTACTAAGGTTGAAAAGTCACGGGTGCTTGCTTACATCCCACTGTTCATTGCCGCTGTTATCTTCTGGGGAATTGAAGAATCAGGATCCGTTGTCCTGGCACTGTTTGCTCAACAACGGACGATCCTACACATTGGTGGCTGGCACTTTGCCGCCGCTAACTTCCAGACGTTAAACCCACTGTTCATCATGATCTTAACGCCGGTCTTCGTTACCCTTTGGGACCGTTGGAAGAACCAACCGAGTGCCCCTGGTAAGTTTGCCGCTGGTTTAGTATTTGCTGGTTTATCATATGCCTTCATGGCATTACCAGCATTGATCCACGGCACTACCGCTGGCCGGGTTTCACCATTCTGGCTGGTCGGTTCCTGGTTTATCGTTGAAATTGGTGAAATGTTAATTTCGCCAATCGGTTTGTCCGTCACGACACGGTTAGCACCGACGGCCTTTAAGTCACAAATGATGAGTATGTGGTTTATGGCGGATGCTGCTGGTCAGGCGGTCAACGCTCAAATTGTTAAATACTACTCATCCTCAACCGAAGTGCCATACTTCCTGACGATCGGGATTGTAAGTATTGTCTTCGGTATCATCCTGATGTTCTTCGTTAAGAAGATCCACAGTCTAATGGGTGGCGTTGATTAATCAGCGTTGTTACCTAATGTGAAAAGAGTAAGGGCGACACAGAGATGTGTCGCCCTTACTCTTTTTTTGACTAAAATTAAAAAAAGTACTTGCATTTAGGACCGAGATTAGGTATTATAATAAACGTTGATTGATTACATCAGTTAGCGCTTCTAATGGAGGAGTAGCGAAGTCTGGTTAAACGCGACGGTCTGTAAAACCGTTCCTTCGGGTTCGGCGGTTCGAATCCACCCTCCTCCATCTTTATTATTGGGCTATAGCCAAGCGGTAAGGCAACGGTTTTTGGTACCGTCATGCGCTGGTTCGAATCCAGCTAGCCCAACTGTCTAAAGCTTACCACGTGTTGGTAAGCTTTTTTTATTACCTAAGAAGGGGAGTAGGACCGTGCCAAAACAGGGAAAATTTGCAAAGTCAACCCGGCGCAAGCAGTTAAATAGCTTTAAAGTTAAGCGCCGGGAAGGAAATGGAAATACAATTGCCAACGATCAATTGACGGACTTTTTACTGGTGCGGTTTGCGTTAACGGCCAAAAGGCGAGTAGCCGTGGACGCCCAGGAAACCTGTCAGCGCTTTTTGATTGAGGTAAGTGAACAATTACGGACTTACCAGGGGGACCTGTCCCAAATCGTCCCCGGCCTAGTGATCAAGCTCAATGCACAGGTTCCGTGGCAGTTCTTCCAGCAATTGCTGGCTAACTGGCCGCTGTTACAGAAATTCTTGGTTAAGGAGTTGCCGGCGGTTCCCTTAGAAAGACGTCTACGGATTACTAAGCAGGTTGATACTACGACCTTAGCCTATTTGATAGCTGTTCAGTTAGCGACCAAGGGAGCGGCGGCTACCTTCTTAAACCGCCCGCAAGTAGCGGCAGCGATTAAGAAACAGACCGCTCAGTTATTGCTGGCTAGTCTATATCATGATGGTCAAGTTGACTGGACGAAGGTACGCGCCTTGTTGGCGCCGTTACCGTATCAACCAGGGACTGACCTAGATGGGCCGACTAGGGAATGGCTACTTCAGTTAAGCCAGCAATAGCTACTTGACAGGACGAAAGTTTTTTTGGTATAACTCAATTATCGATAAACAAAACGGCTGTGGTGGAGCAATCACCATGGCCGTTTTGTCGTGAAAAGGAGAATTGAACGTGAAAACAAGTAGTAAGCATACCTATTTGGCAATTATGTCACTAGCACTATTAACGTTTATTGGAATTTTAAATGAGACCTCGATGAACGTCACTTATCCAGGCCTATCTCGCGAACTGGGAGTTTCTTTGGACACCATTCAATGGATTACCACCGGTTACTTACTGATGGTAACCATTACGATGGGGACAACGGCCTATTTACTACGCCAGTTTGCGGCCCGCCGTCTTCAATTAACCGCGGTTTTGGCGTTTATTATTGGGGACCTTATGTGTGCGTTGACGCCCAACTTTAGCCTACTGTTACTTGGTCGTTTAATTCAGGCGGTTGCTACCGGACTATCAACGCCGATTCTCTTTCACCTAATCTTTACCGAAATTCCCCGGGAACGTCTTGGTGCAATGACCGGATTTGCTGGAATGGTAATTTCGTTTGCCCCCGCGTTGGGACCGACTTATGGCGGTTGGATTTCGGCCATTACTTCTTGGCGAATGATCTTTTGGCTCCTCTTGCCCTTCGTTTTGATTAGTTTAGTGCTGGGGCAACTTTATATTCGTAACGAGCCACTTGGTAATGATAAACGTTTCAGCTATGGTAGCCTAACCAGTTTGGCGGTGGCCTTATTTGCGGTCGTTTATGGCTGCGCAACAATTGGCCGCCAGGGAATTAGTTGGCGCCTGTTGATTTGGCTGCTGGTAGCGGTGGTTGCCTTTACCGCTTTTGTCTACATTAATAACCATGGAGAATCACAATTATTTGACCTCCGAATCTTTAAGAATAAGTCATTGCGTTTGTCGACGTTAACCTACTTTAACTTGCAATTTATTAACATCGGAATTTCACTAGTAATCCCGCTTTATGCTCAATACGTGTTGCACGCTTCATCAACGGTGGCCGGTCTAGTTTTACTGCCGGGTTCAGTTTTCGGGGCCTGCCTAGCACCGTTTGCGGGACGGCTGGCAGATGGACAGGGCTTCGCCAAGCCGGTAACCTTTGGTGGCAGTCTTTTACTAATAGGGGCCTTGTGCTTTGTAGTCTTTCAGCCCCGGTTGACACCGTTGCTGGTGATGACCTTCTTTATTATTTTACGGATCGGCTTTAACTTCGCCTTTGGGAATACGATTTCCAACGCCTCGGTACTGGTGGCGGCCCGTAATAGTGCAGACGTGAACTCGATCTTTAATATGGTCCAGCAATTTGCCGGGTCACTGGGGACCGGATTTTTAGCCGCGGTATTAGCGGTTTTCCAAAATAATGGTCAGGGGACACTAATGGACCGGACCTATAACGGCGGTCGCGTTGACTACCTAATCCTGGCTGTATTAGCGATTGTAGTAGTACTCGCAATTGTGGTTAACTATCATTGGCAAAAACAAGACCAGAGTCGAGGACAGCATTAAAGTGTGATAAAATAGGGGCTTGTAATAATGAACGTGAGAACTAATAGAGGGAGTGAGCATCGTGAGCGAACAACCATTCGTTCCGCTGATTTTAGGAAGCGACTTTAATGCCTATGGAATGGCACGGTCAATGTATGAAAAGTATGGGGTGAAGTCCCACCTGTATGCCCGCGCGGAACTGGCACCGACCCGTTTTTCTAAAATTGTTGACCTACATTTTGATCCGGATTTGCAGAAGCCGGCAGTCTTTACCAAGACCCTAATCAAGGCAGCCCAGCAATATATTGACCAGGGTAAAAAAGTAGTTTTGATTAGTTGCGGGGACGACTATACAGAACTAGTTAGCAAGAACCGGGCGGAACTGGCTAAGTACATGGCAATTCCATACGCTGATTACGAGTCAGTTTCCCAGTTAACGAACAAGGAGGAATTCTACAACGTCTGCGAAAAGTACGGACTACCGTACCCGAAGACGGATATCTTGAAACCGGACACGGATTACAAGAACTACCAATCACCGTTTGACTTTCCAGTGGCTCTAAAGGCGGCCGATGCGGTGGAATGGCACAAGGGTAACTTTGAAGGTTACGAAAAGGCCTACATCATTAATGATGCGGACCGTCTCCACCAAGTTTTGGAGACCATTTATGAACACAGTCCGTACAAGGGTGACTTGATTCTCCAGGAATTTATTCCGGGTGATGATAGCAACATGCGGACCATTAACTGTTATGTTGGTAAGGACCACCAGGTTAAGCTGATGAGTCTTGGCCACCCGCTTCTAGAGGAGTGCGAACCGGCGAACATTGGTAACTATGTTGCGATCATGCCCGCTTACGACCAGCAAATTTACCACAACATCAAGCAGTTCTTGGAACAGGTTGGCTTTACTGGCTTCGTTAACTTTGACTTAAAGTACGACCGACGGGACGGCCAATTTAAAGTCTTTGACCTAAACCCACGGCAGGGCCGGAGTAGTTTCTTCGTTTCACTAAACGGCCACCAGTTAGCTACCTTCCCGGTTGAGGATTATGTCTTTAACAGTCTAGATGACCAGGACACGATCTATGCCAACCAGGATCCGGCAAAGTACCAACTTTGGCTGGGGGTTTCAAAGAAGACCTTCTTAAAGTATGCTAAGGATAACGAAATCAAGCAGGCAGCTGAAAAGCTGATTCGAGAAGGACATTACGGTACAACTTATAGTTACAGTAAGGATATGAACTTTATGCGCTGGCTGTTGGGCAAGCGAATCGATGCGGTTTCGCAAAGAAACTTTGCCAAGTACTTTGTAATGAAGAAGTAAATCAAGATCATTTGGACACGGGGGAGCAAGGCAGAATTAGTAGTGACTTCTGCTTGGCTCCCCTTTTACTTTGCGATTCTGGACGATAGAAAATAATATTCAAATAAGTCCGCCATTGACTGTTGAATTCACTCGCGGGCAATGTGATAATATGGCTGGAAATTATAATTACGAAAGAGATCAATAAATAGATGATAAATTCAATCGTTCACTTCATGGTTGAAAACCAGACGTTTACACTATTTATCTGTGTAGCGCTCGGATTTGCCATCGGAAGTTACAAGATAGCAGGCCGCTTCAACATTGGGGCGACGGTGGGGACCCTAATCGTGACCCTAATTGTGGGACAAATTGGGGCCTTCCCCCGAAATGAAATGCTGGGGACCATCTTTTTTGGGGCCTTCATGTTCTCGGTTGGTTACCGGATCGGCCCCCAGCTATTAGTTAGCCTCAAACTGTTTGGAGTCCGGATTGTGTTTGCCAGCCTTTTTTGGATGTTGACGGCCTTCCTGGTTTCCTGGGGGCTGTTTGTTGCCTTTAAGATTGGGCCGGGCATTGCGGCTGGGATTATCTCCGGTTCTTTAACCCAGTCAGCAACCGTTGCCAGTTCATTGCAGACGATCGGGGCATTACCGGTCAGTAAAGCAGTTAAGGCAACCTATGAGGCGCAGCTACCAGTCGCCTATGCCCTAACATACGTCTTTGGGACCCTAGGGGTAATTATTTTTCTTCGTGACATCGCCCCGAAGATCATGCGGATTTCCATTGAAGAACAGGGACCGTTGATGGCCTGGAAATACCACTTCCATGCTAAGAATCCTAACCCAACCTGGCGGCGGACCTACCTGATTGCCGCTGACTCACCACTTGTCGGTAAGACGATCGTCCAGTTTAATCGCTGGTCAAACTACCACCTGATTGCATTAGCAGTTTTTCATGGTCACGAAATGACGGACCACCTTGAATATGAAATTAAACCGGGCGACCTGGTAACCGTAATTGGTTATGCGGTCCACTTTGACCGTCTTCATGGTATTAAGGGGATTAAAGAAGTCCTGACCCCCACCAATGCGCCGCGTGAACGGAAGTTTGTTTTAGGAAAGGGCTTTAAGCCGGTGCAATTGGCTATTTTACGTCAGCACGGTGTCTTTATTAATATCCAAGACCCGAATACGGGGAATGAACAGTTAATTAACCAGCTCCAGTCGGGGAACGTCATTGCCTTAACCGGTAATACTTCGCGGACTGCTAATATCCTCCACCAGATGGGCCGGTGGCAGACGAGTGAAAATGCCATTAATTATTCACTCTTTGCCCTAGGAATCGGTGGTGCTTCCCTTTTGGGGATTGTTGGATTAAAATTAAATGGTATCCCACTTCAGCTGGGTAACGGAACGGCGGCACTCATCATGGGCCTGGTACTTAGTTCGTGGATCAACCGCCACCATGACTACAAGTCGATTCCCGAGACGGTGACTTCATTTTGTCAAAGTGTTGGTCTGACGATCTTTGTTGGAACGGTTGGCTTGCAGTCAGCACAGGCGTTTACTTCGGCAGTTAAGAGCCTTGGTTTTGGTGTATTGATTGTGGGAGCGATTATTACGATTGCTCCCCACCTGTTGACCTTGTTGTTTGGTCGTTACGTTTTACGAATCGAACCATTAGCACTAATCGGTGCATTAGCCGGTTCCGGTACGAGTGCGGCGTCAATGAGTGAAGTTATTCAAAAAGCGGGGCCAGAAGGGGGCGCCTACTTTGCGGCAGCCTTTACTCCCGCCTTCGTGGTCGGCAATATTGGCATCACCCTGTTGGGACCAATTTTTGTGGCGCTGCTAGCCTAATGAAAAAAGAAAGGCGGATAATAGTTAATGAAAAAGTTTTTTACAGTTCTTGGTGGAATGGGTACTTTGGCAACTGAAAGTTATGTCCGGCTTTTAGACCAGCGGACCCCGATTCACCGCGACCAGGATTACCTAGATTACCTGGTGGTTAATCACGCCAGTGTTCCGGACCGAACCACGTGGATTTTAGACCACAGTAAGCCTAATTATAACCTGGACCTGATTGAAGATATTAAACAGCAATCGCTGTTAAAACCGGCCTTCTTTGTTTTAATTTGTAATACTGCCCACTATGCCTTTGATCAGCTGCAGGCGGCGACTGATATTCCAATCCTTAACATGTTGGAAGAGACTGTTAAAGAGATTAAGCGGATCAAGCCGGATGCTAAGAAGGTTGGCTTGCTGGCTACCCGGGGCACTGTTGAAGCCGGGTTATATGATGACTACATTAAAAAGGCGGGTTACGAAGAAGTAAAACCGACGCCAGAAATTGTTGATATGACGGAGGACCTAATCTATCACGACATCAAAGAAGCCGGTCACTCGGATGGGCAAAAGTTCCACGGGCTAGTTCGGCGGATGGTGGAAGAGGAAGGCGCCGATGTGGTAATTCTAGGGTGCACGGAATTGTCGTATGCCCAGGAAATGAATCCAGAAACTGAGTTCCCCGTTGCCGATTCGCAATCCATCATTGTGGACCGGTCCCTGGAGAAGGGGATGGAACTTGAAGGACGGACAAATAATTAAATAGTAAAAGGGGAGTGGGCCGACTTCGTCTTTCGACGCGAAGCTAGCCCCTGGAACTCCCGCGAGCACAAATGGCCTCAAGCGTTCAGGTTTCCTGAATGCTTGAGGCCATTTGTGTACCGCGTTCTAATCGAGATAACAGACTTAAGTCAGTCCCTTTTTGGTAGCCAGATTTAGTTTTAGGGGCAACTATGTTAGTCTAATTAGCAAAACTAATTAGACACTATTCGAAATTAAGTAAAACAGCGATAAGTGCCTTTTAATTTAAACGTAGAAATTTGATTTTTTGGATTGAAAACGTCTAATGTCCGGTGTAACCTGATTCTTGGCCCTTTAAAATATTAAGCGTAACTTGATGTTTTGAGGGTAATTTCAGATAAAGGGAGGTGAAATCAAAAATGCTAAAGATAGTAAAACGTAATCAACCGATAAGAATGCTGCTTGCACTTATTTTGATGTTTATCGCGTTTTTCCTGGCCACACCTGCTAAAGCGGCAGGGGCAAATGACGCGCCAGTGGTAGCACAGGTACCGGCATCGGCAGCAACGACTAATCAATCAGTGGATCAAGCTAGCCCGGTATCGTCAACGGCTCCTGGTCAAACTGAAGGGGCGACTACTTCTACTACTCCGGCGAATAATCCTGCTGGACCAGGCAATACCACTTCGCCGACGGATTCGCAAGGCGATGATCAGGGTAATCAGTTGACGGCAACTAAGGTTGATCTTCATGTTACCGTTAACGGTCAACCGTTAAGTGATAATACGACAATTGATCAATTTACGCCTTTTAATATTAACTTCGGCTTCGATTTTAGTGGTCAAGACGTGAAAAACGGCGATTACTTTGACTTCACCTTACCAAGCGGTCTCCGGGTGCCGGATGAGCAATTCCCGGTTGTGGACCAAAGTACTGGTACGGTGATTGCCAACGTAACGGTTAACAGTGCGGATAATACCGGTCGGGTGGTCTTTAATAGCGTTGGTAGTGATGCTAAAGGGGCATTTAATATTCAAATGAATGTTGATACGACTAAGGTACCGGCCAATAAGGAAACCCCGATTAACATTAGCGTCAATGGGGAAAATAAGCTTGCCGGAAGCTTTATTTATACCCCGGGGACGGTTAAACCAGATGAAGTATTTAGTAAGTATTCTTACAATGATACTTTAGGGCCGGACAAGTCGAACCCGAACGATACCAACCCGTCGTACTACACACCAGATGATATTACCCATGGTAACCTGACCTATGCTTTACGGATTAATCCCGGAGCAAGGCGCGGTATTAATGGTACGACAATTAATGACCAGTTAACTACTCCCGGTTATCGCTATGATCCGGATAGTTTCTTGGTTTACCGGACGACGTGGACCTATGCAAATGGAAACTGGAGCAATGGGTCTCTCGAATACGATGGTAGTATTCGGCCAGTGATTGCTAGTGATGGTCGGAGCTTTACGCTTGATTTTGGGGATGCAGTTGATGGCCAGGGCTTTGTTGTTTTTTACCGCTTACTGGCATATGATGCCAATGGTAAAAAGTGGGTTCCAGTAAATCAATTACCAGTTGCTGAGCAGCCAGCCAATGGAACAATTATTGGCAATAATGCTGTTTTAAAGTCAACCAACAACGAGCCGGTTTACTACAACCAAACCATGCAAATCCATTCTAGCAATGGGTCTGGTAGTATCTCTAATTTTAATATTCAGGGTACTAAAACATGGAATGATGGTAATAATGCGGCTGGGCAACGGCCGACTTCCATTACCATCGACTTATATGCAGATGATAACCCTACCCCGATCAGAACCGTTACAACCGACGCTTCGCAAAATTGGGAATATGTCTTCACCAACCTACGGCGTTACCGTGAAGGTGAAACTGGTGCCCAAATCAGGTATCGGGTTGTCGAAGAACCCGTTGCTAATTACGTCACTACTTACAATGGCTATAACACGGTTAACACTTATGTTGCACCGGTTAATGTCAAGAAGGTTTGGAACGATGATCACAACCATGATGGGGCCCGGCCAACTTCCATTACCGTTGATTTATACCAGAATAATGTTAAGACTAACCAACAATTGGTTTTAAATAATAGTAATAACTGGCAAGGATCACTTGCTGATCTGCCCGTCTATGATATTTACGGTAATAAGATTAGTTACACCTGGCGGGAAGCAAATGTACCCACTGGCTATACGGCTCGTTATGATGACCAAACTAATACCATTACGAACACGTACACGCCAGCTAAGCCGACAACCACTAGTGTCGCTGTTAATAAAATCTGGGCCGATGATAATAATCAAGATGGTTTGCGGCCAGGTTCAGTGACGGTCGAGTTACTGGCAGATGGTCAAGCAACCGGCCAAACGGTCACCTTAGATGCTACTAATAATTGGGCAGCCAGCTTTGATAACTTAGCGGTTACTAAGAACGGTCAAGCAATTGTTTATACGGTTCAAGAAAAGGCGGTTAATGGTTACACTAGTACGGTTAGCGGTGATGCTGAGCACGGCTTTACAATCACTAATACTCATACACCGGCGACCGTTGATAAGGCCGTAAACAAGGTCTGGGTCGACGGTAACAACCAGGACGGTCTGCGGCCAGGTTCAGTGACGGTCGAGTTACTGGCAGATGGTCAGGCAACTGGTCAAACGGTCACACTAAACGCTGGTAATAACTGGCGTGGCGGTCTGTCCGGTTTAGCTGAATACGCTAATGGTAAGAAGATTACTTACACGTGGCGAGAAGCTAATGTGCCAACTGGCTACACGGCAACGGTTGATGGTGACACGATCACTAACACCCACACACCGGCGACCGTTGATAAGGCTGTAAACAAGGTCTGGGTCGACGGTAACAACCAGGATGGCCTGCGTCCGGACTCAGTAACGGTCGAGTTACTAGCAGATGGCCAGGCCACCGGCCAAACGGTCACACTAAACGCTGGTAATAATTGGCGTGGCGGTCTATCTGGCTTAGCTGAATACGCTAATGGTAAGGAAGTTACTTACACGTGGCGGGAAGTTAACGTACCAACTGGCTACACGGCAACAGTTGACGGTGACACGATTACTAACGCACACACACCGGCCACTATTACTAAGATGGTAACCAAGCAGTGGATTGATGGTAATAACCAGGATGGCCTGCGTCCGGCTTCGATTATGGTTAATCTGTTGGCTAACGGTAAAGTTGTTAAGACGGTCGAGCTCTCTGCCCAAAATAATTGGACGGCATTTATCACGAACTTAGCACAATTTGCCGATGGTCAATTAGTCGACTATGAATGGCAAGAGGTTAACATCCCTAATGGTTACCAGTCACGAGTTAATGGTGATACGATCACCAATACTCACGTTCCAGCAGTCACGACGGTTAACGTCAAGAAGGTTTGGAACGATGCTAATAACCAGGACGGTTTACGGCCAACGACAATCACAGTCCAACTCCTGGCTAACGGTCAAGTAGTCGCTGAAACTCAATTGAGCGCTGCTAATGACTGGACAGCCTCCTTTAGCAAGTTGCCAGTTAATAGTCGTGGTCAAGTAATTTCTTACACGGTTAAGGAAGTCAATGTACCAAGTGGTTACCAAAGTGTCGTTACTCGTGATGGTGACAATTTGGTAATTACTAATACCCACGTCCCAAGTGTTCCCGGGAAACCTGATACACCAAGTGTTCCCGCAACTCCGGGGCAGCCAGGGCAACCTTTCGTGCCGGGTCAGCCAGTTACACCAAGCCGGCCAGTGGTTCCACAACACAATCAACCGCAACCTGAAAAGACAAGTGGGGAACTTCCACAGACTGGTAATAGCGACCCGCTCGCTATCCTAGGTCTAGGAATTCTTCTTGGTGAAATGGCCCTTGGTTTAGCAGTTAAGCGCTCTTAATTAATCAATGCTCACGACCTATTTTGAAATGTGGTCGTGGGTATTTTTATTTTTCATGGTTAACCTTTCATATGATTGGTCTAGTCTATTTCAAAAGTGTTAAAATATAGCGGTTAGTATTGTTGTACTGAAATTGGCGTAAGGAGGAAGATTAATATGGGTTCACCGGTTTACATTCAGATCCATAATCAACTGCGCGAGAACATTGAAAGTGGTAAGTGGCACGTTGGACAGAAAATTCCGGCGGAACGGGAACTGGCTAGTCATTTTGATGTCAGTCGGATGACATTGCGACAGGCGATCCAGGCCCTGGTTGATGAGGGAATTTTAGAACGCCGTGTTGGCTCAGGAACCTTTGTGGCTAACCGTAAGGTCCAAGAAAAGATGGCCGGGGTGACCAGTTTTACCGAGTTGATGCTGGCGGCCGGGAAAACACCATCGAGTAAGACCATCTCCTACCACCTGACGGTCCCGTCACAAACTGAGATTGAGAAACTGCAGTTAGCACCAGGAGATCAGGTACTACGGATGGAACGGATTCGTTCGGGTAACGGTGTTCCAATCTGTTATGAGATTGCGACCGTCCCGGCAAAATTAGTTAAGAAGTTCAGTCGGGAAGAAATCACGACATCGTTTTACCGGACTCTGGAACAAAAGGCCCACCTGTACCCGGGACACGCCACCCAGCATATTTCGGCCACTAAGGCAACCGAACGGATCGCCACCTACTTGCAAATTAAACGGGGGGACCCCCTGTTACAGATGACCCAGTTATCATACTTACAAGATGGGCGGCCGTTTGAATACGTTCATACCCAATATGTGGGCTCCCGTTTTGAATTTGTCCTAGAAAAATAGCCTTTATTCTATTCGGGAATGTTGTTATATTAATAGCAATCGAAAGGCGGCTGAATTCTATTAGCCGTATTAACTGTTGTCAGATTTTTGAAGGGAATATTAGAAAGTAATGAAATACAATTATCCGGACGATAGCCTCGCCCTACACACTGACGCCTATGAACTAAGCATGATGCAGACCTTTTGGAAGCAGGGGATGGGAAACCGGCGCGCGGTTTTCGAAGCCTTCTTCCGTAAGATGCCATTTAGTAACGGTTACGCTGTTTATGTCGGCTTAGACCACATCATTCGCTACATTAAGAACCTCCACTTTACTGCTAGCGACATTGATTACCTGAAGTCCACGGGGCAATTTGATGATGGCTTCCTGGAATACCTGCGTGATTTTAAATTCACTGGTTCCTTGCGTAGCTTTGAAGAGGGGGACTTTGTCTTTAACCACGAGCCGATTTTACAAATCGATGCACCGATTTTAGAAGGCCAACTGGTTGAAACAGCCATCCTGAATATCCTTAATTATCAAATTACGGTTGCCACCAAGGCTTCGCGGATTCGGTCCGTCGTTGGTGACCAGAGTATCATGGAATTTGGTTCTCGTCGGGCTCAAGAATTTGATGCATCGATTTGGGGAACACGGGCGGCTTACATCGGCGGCTTTAACGCGACGAGTAACGTCCGGGCCGGTAAACTCTTCGGTATTCCGATTTCAGGGACGCACGCCCATGCCCTGGTTCAGGCTTACATGAGTGACTATAAGGCCTTTAAGGCATACGCACTGACGCACCATGACTGCGTCTTCTTAGTTGATACCTTTGACACGCTTAAAAGTGGGGTGCCGAATGCGATCCGGGTTGCCAAGGAATTTGGCGATAAGATTAACTTCCAAGGGGTTCGGATCGACAGTGGTGACATGGCCTACCTTTCTAAGCGGGTGCGGACGATGCTGGATGAGGCTGGTTTCCCAGATGCGAAAATCTTTGCTTCTAATGGCTTGGATGAAAAGACCATCCAGAACCTGAAGATGCAGGGGGCCAAAATTGATGTCTGGGGAATTGGGACTAAGCTAATCACAGCTTATGACCAGCCAACTCTGGGGGCCGTTTATAAGATGGTTTCCTTTGAAAACGAAGATGGCGAAATGGTTGATACCATCAAGATTTCTAATAATGTCAGCAAGATGTCTACGCCGGGGAAGAAACAGGTTTGGCGGATTAACGACCGGATTGATGGTAAGAGCGAAGGGGACTACATTACCTTAGCAGACGAGGATCCCCGTAAGCTGGATAGCCTCAACATGTTTAACCCGAACTTCCCACTCCAACAAAAGGACGTCAGTGATTTTACCGCCCGGCCAATGCTTAAAGATATCTGGAAAGACGGACAGTTTGTCTACAATGAGCCATCCCTAGAGGAAATTCGTGACCACCGGACGGCTAGTCTAGCGGCACTTTGGGACGAATACAAGCGGGACCTTAACCCTGAAGTTTACCCGGTTGACCTTTCCAAGCGCTGCTATGACAACAAGATGGAACTAATCCACCGCGTTAATAAGTATGTTAAGGGGCTAAAGTAATAAGGAGGAAGAGCAATGCGTGAATTGCAAGCAAAGATTATTAAGGCACTAGGAGTTCATCCCCAAGTTGACCCTGCTACAGAGGTTCAACGACGGGTTGACTTTATCCAAGAATTCCTTCACAAGACGGGGATGACGACCTTAGTTCTAGGAATCTCCGGTGGACAAGACTCATCATTAGCTGGCCGTTTATGCCAGCTAGCGGTTGAACAGTGCCGGCAGGCGGAACCAGCTAAGCACTACCAATTCATTGCCGTTCGCTTACCATACGGTGAACAGGCTGATGAATCGGATGCGATGAAGGCGATCAATGACTTTATCAAACCTGACCAGACCATGCGGGTAAATATCAAGTCCAGTACGGACGCAATGGTAGGTGCCGTAGAAGCAGCCGGAGCCACAATCAGTGACTTTAACAAGGGAAATATCAAGGCCCGGGAACGGATGATTGTCCAATATGCCATTGCGGGTGCCAATCACGGTGCCGTAGTGGGGACGGACCACGCGGCCGAAGCAGTAACCGGCTTTTATACCAAATTTGGTGATGGTGGTGCCGACATAACGCCGCTGTCCGGTTTGGATAAACGCCAGGGGAAGGCACTGTTAGCATACCTTAACGCCCCGCAATCCTTATATGAAAAGGTGCCGACAGCCGATCTTGAGGACGACCAGCCGATGCGGCCGGATGAAGAAGCCTTGGGCGTTCGTTACGAAGAGATCGATAATTACCTGGAAGGACACCAGGTGGACGATGCGGCTGCTGAAAAGATTGAGGCCTGGTACCTGCGTACCCAGCATAAGCGTCACCAGCCGATTGCACCTGCTGATACCTGGTGGAAGTAACTTAGACGGAGGATTCAATGGATCAACAAACAGTTCAACTCGTTAGCCAGCAACTACCTGATTTACGCACTAAGCAGGTTGACGCGGCGCTTAAATTAATGGACGCGGGGAACACGATCCCCTTTATTGCCCGTTACCGAAAGGAAATGACTGGTACTCTTGATGAAGTTCAGTTACAGGCAATTCGGGACCAGTACCGTCACGTCACGAGTTTGCGGGAACGGCAGGAAACGGTAATCAATAAGATTAAGGAGCAGGGAAAGCTGACGGCGGCCCTCGAAAAGCAGA
The DNA here is from genome assembly GCF_051873035.1 of Limosilactobacillus sp. Taxonomy (GTDB): domain Bacteria; phylum Bacillota; class Bacilli; order Lactobacillales; family Lactobacillaceae; genus Limosilactobacillus. The sequence goes on along the minus strand of NZ_JBJEEL010000072.1, from coordinate 7,659 downwards.
TTAAAGACGCTACCGACCTGCAGACGGTTGAAGACCTTTACTTGCCGTATAAGCAAAAGCGTCAAACTAAGGCGCAAAAGGCCCGTGACTCTGGGCTAGCACCGCTGGCTAATTGGCTGTTAAACTATCCTGATGGTGACCTGACGGTGAAAGCAGCTGAATTTACCAATGCTGACGTAGCAACAGCGGCGGATGCGCTCGCGGGGGCTCATGAAATCTTAGCCGAAGCGATTAGTGAGATGGTAACGGTGCGCTCCTGGTTACGTAGTTATACTAATAACCACGGGCAAGTGGTGACTAGCCTTAAAAAGGGTGGCGAAGAAAAGGACGAGCTAAAGACTTACCAGCAGTACTACGACTTCGCAAGTGCCGTTAAGGACCTTAGTTCATATCAGATCCTGGCGATTAACCGGGGTGAAAAAGAGGGCGTACTAAGTGTGAAGGTATCCGTCGATGAAGACGCCGTCCTTAACTATTTAAAGTTCCGCCTAATCCGGACTAGTAAGTCTAATGACGCGACTGCCTTTATTATGGCGGCCGCCACTGATTCATATAAACGCTTCCTGGGTCCGGCGATTGAGCGTGAACTCCACCGGCAACTAACGGCCAACGCGGATCAACAGGCAATTAAGGTCTTTGGCGAGAACCTATACCACCTGTTAATGCAGGCGCCGATTAAGGGCAAGGTTGTCCTGGGCTTTGACCCCGCCTACCGTACCGGCTGTAAGTTAGCCGTTTTAGACGAGAATGGTAAGTTTTTGACCAAGGCGGTTATCTTCCCCCATAAGCCAGCGCCGGAAAAGCAGCGGGCCGCGGCTGAGGGTGAATTTATTGACCTCTTGGAGAAGTACCATGTTGAAATGATTGCAATTGGTAACGGGACTGCCAGCCGGGAGTCGGAGCAATTTGTCGCTAATGCTTTAAAAAAGATTAACCGCCCGATCTACTACGTCATTGTTAATGAAGCCGGGGCATCGGTTTATTCCGCCAGCCAAGAAGCCCGTGACGAATTCCCCGACCTACACGTGGAGCAGCGGAGTGCCATTAGTATTGGCCGCCGTTTGCAAGATCCGTTAGCCGAATTAGTTAAGATTGATCCCCAGTCAATCGGGGTTGGTCAATACCAGCATGACCTGCCGAAAAAGGAACTCAGTGGCGAATTGGATGCCGTCGTCGAACGAGCCGTTAACCGTGTTGGGGTTAACCTTAATACGGCCAGTTATCAGTTATTGAGCCAAATTTCGGGACTAAACAAAACGATCGCGAAAAATATCGTTAAGTATCGTGATGACAATGGCCGTTATACCAACCGTAAGCAGTTAAAGAAGGTACCGCGGCTCGGACCGAAAGCTTACCAACAGTCCGTGGGCTTTTTACGGATTGTTAATGGAGAAAACCCGTTAGATAATATGGATGTTCACCCAGAGAGTTATCCGATTGCGGCCAAGATGATGGAGAAGGCCGCCGTTGCGGTTGCCGACCTCGGTACGCCGGCAGCTACTAAGCGGTTAAAGAAGCTGAATGTGACGGACTTTACGACGGATAAAGCCGGTGAAGCGACGGTTAATGATATTGTGGCGTCCCTGCAAAAGCCGGGCCGGGACCTTCGTGATTCGATGCCAGCACCGCTACTCCGCCATGATGTGATGACCATCGAGGACTTAAAGCCGGGGATGCAGTTGCAGGGAACCGTCCGTAACGTGGTCGACTTTGGTGCCTTCGTGGATATTGGGGTCAAGCATGATGGCCTGGTGCACATCTCGAAGATGACTAAGAAGTTTACGCGGGACCCCCGGTCGGTGGTTGCCGTGGGCGATATTGTTGATGTATGGATTGACAGCGTTGATTTGAAGCGGCAACGTATCCAGTTGACCATGTTGAAGCCGGCGGATACGAATGAATAACCAGGAATTACAAAAATTAACTGAACAGTGGTCGGTGGAGTACTTTCACCGGCCATTTGTTCATCAAATCTTCTTTAACCGGCGCCTCCGCACCACTGGGGGACGCTACCACTTGGCAGATGGCCACATTGATATTAACCCCTTGATGTATACCGAATTTGACCTGGAGAATCTTAAAAGGGTGGTGTTGCATGAGCTTTGTCATTACCACCTCCACCAGACTGGTCAAGATTACCGCCACCGGAGCGTCGCTTTTCGAACTCTACTAGCGCAGGTGGGAGGTTCACGCTATGCACCGCCGACGAGTCGGGCGCGGAGGAACAACAAGCGTCGTTGGCGATACCAGTGTACGGGCTGTGGTGTCGTGATTGCTCGGCAACGCCGGTTTAATACGCAACGATATGTATGTCGTCGTTGTGGCCACCATTTTAAGCTGTTATCACAAAGAAATTAACGGAGATTGGGGATAATAAACGGTGCCTTTTGTCAAGAAAAATAGTGTACGTGGGGTAAGTCCCTTTTTGGTAATTTCAATCACCTTTGGCGGGCTAATTATCAGCGGAACACTGCTTTTAATGTTGCCAATTGCCACTAAGAATGGTCAGGGAGCGAGTTTTACTGATGCACTCTTTACCGCTACCTCGGCGGCCTGTGTAACGGGCCTGGTGGTGCATAATACCGCAACCTATTGGACGCTTTTTGGCCGGCTAGTCATTTTAGCGTTAATTCAAATTGGCGGCCTCGGGGTCGTCACCGTTGTGATCGGTATCCGGGCGTTTCGCCGGCAGCAGATTGGTCTCCGGGAGCGAACACTAATGCAGGAGTCATTGTCGGCATCTAGGATCGGTGGGGTAATCCGCTCAACCCAGTTCATTATTTTGGTGGCCGGGATGGTGGAACTCTGTGGGGCCCTATTATTGCTACCGGTTTTCGTTCCCCAGTTCGGCTGGTGGCGGGGCCTCGGCGAAGCGGTATTCCACGCGATTTCGGCCTTTTGTAATGCGGGCTTTGACCTTTTGAGCACTAACCGGCCGTACCAGTCGCTGATGGCCTATGCTGGTAATGTTCAGTTAAACTTGGTAATCATGTTACTGATCCTAATCGGTGGGATTGGTTTTATTACGTGGATTGATGTTCGTAACCATGGCTGGCACATTCGCCGGTACAGTTTGCAGAGTAAGCTGGTATTGACGGCCTCGGCGGTCCTTATTGTTGTACCAACCATTTATTTTTTTAGCTGTGAATTTACTTCCCTACCATTTAAACAACGTTTATTAGCGGCCCTCTTTCAAACGGTTAGTCCACGGACGGCCGGTTTTAATACGGTCCCTCTTGACCACCTAACGGATAATGGAAAAATGATGACAATCATTTTAATGCTGGCGGGCGGTGGTACCGGATCAACGGCCGGGGGAGTTAAGCTGACAACCGTAAGCGTACTCTTTAGTGCCTGTTTAGCGGTTATTCTACGCCAGCGTGAGGTGACGGCTTATGGTCGCCGGATTGCACCGCCGACGGTTTTCCGGGCGGCAGCCATTTTTTCGTTATACCTCTTCTTGTTAAACGGGGCCGCAATGGTAATTAGTGGACTAGAACACTTGCCCCTGCTGACCACGTTATTTGAATGTGCATCGGCACTAAATACGGTGGGGCTAACTCTCGGTGTAACCCCAGCCCTCCACCTTAGTAGTCGTATGATTTTAGTAGCCTTGATGTTTATCGGTCGGGTGGGCAGTCTGACAGTGGTCTTTGCGGTCGGCAGTCATACCCAGAAATTTCATGCCCATTACCCGGCGGAAACAGTCAATGTTGGTTAGGAGGAAAAATGGCAAAAGATAAAATTAGTTCAGTATTAGTAGTCGGCCTGGGGCGTTTTGGCTACCATGCCGCACGGAAGTTCAATGAATTAGGTATTGATGTGATGGGGATTGACAAGGTTGAAGACCGGGTAGCATCAGCAGCGGATGTCTTAACCCGTGGGCTGATTGGTGATACAACTAGTACAGACTTTTTAAGCGGATGTGGTGTTAATAACTTTGACCTCTGCGTTGTCACCATCGGCGGGGACTTTGAGGCCTCCTTAGAAACGACGTGGCTATTAAAGGATCTTGGAGCGGTCAAAGTGATTGCCCGGGCTAGTTCGGCCATGCATGAGCAGTTTTTACTGCGCAACGGTGCCGACCAAACGATTTATCCGGAGCGTCAGGATGCCACCTGGCTGGCCTATCGGTATAGTTCACCCCACATCCTGGACTATACCCGGCTCGACCAGAACAATGCGATCTTTGAAATTGAGGTACCGGCCGCTTGGGTGGGGCGTTCCCTAGTCGAGATTGATGCCCGACGACGGTACGACCTGAACATTGTCGGTATAAAGCCGATCGGGGGCCAGGTTTCTACCCACATTGACCCGGAAGAGCGGCTGACCACCGGGACCACCTTACTGGTGAGCGGCAGTGCCCAGGTAATTCTCAAGTTATTTCACTAAAAAATAAAAAAAGTACTTGTCAACAAGTAGTCGGCTTGCTATAATACTATTTGTTGATGCGGCCATGGCGGAATTGGCAGACGCGTAAGATTAAGGATCTTATGGTCGTTTTAGACCGTGGAGGTTCAAGTCCTCTTGGCCGCACTACTAAAAACACCTGACTGGTTTTACCGGTCGGGTGTTTTTTTATTTTTACTAAAATAAAATTTTGTTTACTATCTTCCTTAAAATGAAAGCGCTATACTTAAAGTGTACGATTTCATAAGGAGGTTTTCGTTAATGGATGCAGATATCAAGTGGTTAGATGACCCGGAGACGTTCCGGGTTAACCAGTTGCCAGCACATAGTGACCACCACTTCTATGGTAACTATACTGAATGGCTTCATCATGACAGTCGCTTTGTCCAGTCCCTCGATGGTCAGTGGCAGTTTAAGTTTGCCGCTAATCCCCAAGAGCGGCAGGAGAATTTCTTTGCTCCCGACTTAGATAGTAGTGACTTTGACCAGATTGAAGTCCCAAGCGAAATCGAGCTAAGTGACTATGCTCAAAATAATTACATCAATACCCTGATCCCTTGGGAAGGGAAGATTTACCGGCGGCCAGCCTACGCGGTTGATGGTCAGAATAAAGAAGCGGGTTCGTTTAGCCAGGGGGCTGATAACACCGTTGGCATGTACCGGAAGGAATTTGATCTGGCACCAGACCTGCGGGGCAAGAGTATCCGTGTCCGTTTCGAGGGTGTTGAACGGTCAATGTACCTGTGGCTAAACGGCCACTTCGTTGGTTATGCCGAAGATAGCTTCACCCCTTCAGAATTTGACCTGACGCCATATATTCAGGATGAAGGAAACGTGATGGCGGTTGAAGTCTTTAAGCACAGCACAGCTTCGTGGATTGAAGACCAGGATATGTTCCGCTTCTCCGGGATTTTCCGGTCCGTTGAATTGATGGCCCAGCCAGTCACCCACGTGGAAGATCTGACCATCCGGCCAACGGTTGATGATGGCTATCAGGACGGTCACTTCAACTTGGATTTGCAGCTGGCTGGTGAGCAGGCCGGGGAGGTCCATGTCCTCGTTAAAGACGCGGACGGCAAGATCTTGGTCGATCAGACTAAACCAGTCGCTGAACAGGTTTCAACTGACGAGGTCGCACTAAAGGGAATCCACCTTTGGGATAATCATAATCCTTACCTCTATCAACTCTTCGTTGAAGTTAAAGACCAGCAGGGCCAGTTAATTGAACTGGTTCCGTACCGCTTTGGCTTCCGGCGGATTGAAATTAATGCGGACCACGTCGTCCTGTTGAACGGTCAACGACTTATTATCAACGGGGTTAACCGGCACGAATGGGATGACCAGCGCGGTCGGTCCGTTACGATGGCCGATATGGAAAGTGACATTAAGACCTTTAAAGAAAATAATATTAATGCGGTCCGGACTTGTCACTACCCTGACCAGTTACCTTGGTACCAACTATGTGATGACAATGGTATCTACATGATGGCGGAAAATAACCTGGAGTCACACGCTACTTGGCAGAAGATGGGCAAGGTTGACCCTTCCTATAATGTTCCCGGCTCGGTTCCCCAATGGAAAGAAGTCGTAGTTGACCGGGCCCGGACCAACTATGAAACCTTTAAGAACCACCCGGCCATTCTCTTCTGGTCACTGGGGAACGAGTCCTTTGCTGGTGATAATATTGCGGCAATGGGACGCTTTTACAAGGAACACGATGACAGTCGGTTGGTTCACTACGAGGGCGTTTGCCATACTCACGATTACAGTAAGCAGATCCCGAGCCTAGCTAAGGATACCTACTTACCGGCTGGCGGAACGAAGGACTACCGTGACCAGATTTCGGATGTGGAAAGCTGGATGTACCTGCCGCCAAAGCAAGTTGAAGAGTATCTCCAAAATAATCCGGATAAGCCGTTCATGGAGTGTGAATACATGCATGACATGGGTAATTCTGATGGTGGAATGGGCTCTTACATTGAGTTGTTGGATAAGTACCCTCAATACTTTGGGGGCTTTATCTGGGACTTTATCGATCAGGCACTCCAAGTCAAAGACCCCGTCAGTGGTCGGATGGTAATGCGCTACGGCGGTGACTTTGATGACCGGCATTCAGACTATGAGTTTTCAGGTGATGGCTTGATGTTCGCTGATCGGACACCAAAGCCGGCAATGCAGGAGGTACGGTACTACTATGGCTTACACAAATAAATTACACGTTATCTATGGTGACGGTTCACTGGGTGTTGGTGGCGACGATTTCCACTACATCTTTTCCTATGAACGCGGTGGCCTTGAATCACTAAAAATTGCTGGTAAGGAATGGCTCTACCGGACGCCAACACCAACATTTTGGCGGGCAACCACCGATAATGACCGGGGGAGCGGTTTTAATGTTAAGTCGGCGCAATGGTTAAGTGCCGACTATTTCCAGAAGTGCGTTGGCATCAGTGTTAAGGTTGATGACCACGATTTCGCTGGTCTACCGCTCGACAATAACCACTACAGTAATGACGAAACAGCAGAACGAGTATCAATCACTTATACCTTTGAAACCTTAACCGTCCCATCCACGACGGTTACTGTTGAGTACACGGTTGAAGTTGGTGGACCAATTACTGTTCACGCTCACTATAGTGGAAAGGCCGGCCTACCAGAGTTACCAGTCTTCGGTATCCGGATGGTTATGCCAACGGCGGCGACTGGCTTTGAATATGCGGGCCTTTCTGGTGAAACTTACCCTGACCGGATGGCCGGTGCTAGCCACGGGACTTTCAAGGTAAAGGGCCTGCCGGTTGCTAAGTACCTGGTTCCACAGGAAAACGGGATGCATATGGCCACCGACTGGGTAACCATTACGCGGCAAACTACCCAGAACAATGCTGACCATTCTACGACACCATTCCAGTTAAAGGTTGCCAAGGATCAAGCACCGTTTGCCTTTAGCTGCCTGCCATACACAGCAGAAGAATTAGAAAATGCTACTCATATTGAGGAGTTGCCATTAGAACGGCGGACAGTGTTAGTAATTGCTGGTGCAGTTCGTGGTGTCGGTGGAATTGATAGTTGGGGGGCTGACGTTGAGCAGCGTTACCACATCCCGGCTGATCAAGATATCGACTTTAGCTTTATCCTAAATGCCAAATAACCTTGAAATAAAATAGGTGGCTGCGGGGAAATCCCGCAGTCACTTATTTTTATTTGGCAGATTGTAAAATTTAAGTTGAACATTTTAGTGGACAGAAAAAC
>NZ_JBJEEL010000071.1:0-4969 GCF_051873035.1 Limosilactobacillus sp. | reverse complement strand
AAAACGGTAAAGATAAGAAATCATCTTATCCTTACCGAATATCATAGAGCCTTTAGTTATTCAAATTAGTCTAAGAACCCGATGTGCTTCTCTTGGCCGGCACTTTCCATCTTCTTCATGAAGACAGGGAGGGCACGGCTAATCTGGTGAGGCAGGACGATGTATTGGTTCTTGGCAATGTTTTCAGCAATCGCGCTGTGAGCGTAAACGGCTGCCAGAACGGCCTTCAATGGGTTCTGGTGGAACTCAGCGACAAAGCCGCCAACCATTCCAGCCAAGGTATCGCCCATGCCCCCAACGGCTTGGGCAGGGGTGCCGATGGTCAGTTGGTAGGTTTGATCGGCTGCGTAGATTTCAGTATGGTGCTTCTTGAGGACCACCGTGGCGTTGAGTTGATCCCGTGCTGCCCGGTTGCGTTCCGGTGTTTGGTCGGCAATCTTAATTCCGGAGAGCCGCTGCCATTCCATCTCGTGTGGTGTGTAGATGATATTGCCCTGTGGTGCTGTTAAGTGCTCACGAGCCATCAGCGTGATTGCTGAGCCATCGATAATGACGTTTTGCTCACTGCTGATGTGGGCGAAGACGTTTTTAAGGATGTGCAAACTTTGGTCATCATCCCCAAGCCCAGGGCCGACCACCACCGTTGTTGCGGCGGCAACGAGACTGGCAACCTGGTCGTCATTGGTGAAGTCGGCGAACATGGCTTCCGGGAGCTGGGAGTGCAGGGCACCAGAGTTGCTCTGATCGGTGCAAACGGTGACCAGCCCAGCGCCGGCACAAACTGCCGCAGTGGCTGCCATGATAATGGCGCCGCCAAAGTTACGGTTTCCGCCGACGAGGGTGACCTTGCCAAAGGTACCCTTAAAGCTGTGTTCAGGCCGTGGCTTGATGACATCATGCAAAATTTGGTCAGTTAACTTTTCCATAAAAAACACTTCCTAAATGATTTCGATTTTTGCAATCGACACTTTAATGGTATCATTATTTTAACAAATTCAATAATTGGAGGAAAAATAAAATGACAGACTGGTTAAAAGCGGCGCAGAGCCAGGAAAAAGATTACCTGAACGATTTAACGGCCTTAATGAAGATCCCAAGTGTTCGGGACGATTCGGCGGCTACTGATGAATACCCACTTGGCCCCCGGCCCGCACAGGCCCTGGCAGCTTTCTTGGAGATGGCTGAGCAGGATGGCTTCCGCACCAAGAACATTGATAATGTGGTCGGCTATGCTGAATGGGGTGAGGGCGACGAAACCCTGGCAATCCTGGCCCACCTGGATGTTATGCCAGCCGGCAAGGGTTGGGACACGGACCCATTTGATCCCGTGATCAAGGATGGCAACCTCTATGGTCGTGGGGCCTCCGATGATAAGGGACCGGGAATGGCTGCTTACTATGCTTTGAAGTACCTCAAGGATCAGGGAGTTACCTTTAACAAGCGGGTCCGCTTCATTGTCGGGACCGATGAGGAAAGCAACTGGACTGGGATGCACCGTTACTTTGAGGTTGAACCAGCCCCAACGCTGGGCTTCTCACCAGACGCCGAGTTCCCCGTGATCAACGGTGAAAAAGGGCAAGTTTCATTGAAGATCGGTGCACCAGCTACTAACGGTAATCAATACGTTCTGAAGAGTTTCCACTCTGGCCTGCGGTTCAACATGGTACCACGAGAAGCAGTTGCCTTAGTGACGGTTCCCGACCGGCAGGCTATAACAGCGGCCTTTGACCAGTTTGTTGACGACAATCCAATCTCCGGTTCAGCTGAGGAAACCGAGGATGGCCTGAAGCTGACGGTGATTGGTAAGGCAGCCCACGGGATGGAACCTGAACAGGGAATTAATGCCGGTACCTACCTGGCAAAGTTCCTTGACCAGTATGAGTTTGCCGCGGGTGCTAAGAGCTTCAGTCACTTCCTCGGAAAGTACCTCCACCTCGACACCCGAATGGACGGGTTCGATGGAGCCTTCACTGATCCGGTAATGGGTGAATTGACGATGAACGCCGGGATCCTGAATTTTGACCAGGAAAACGGGGCCGACATTGACATGAACTTCCGCTTCCCTAAGGGGATCACACCGGATGAACTCGAGGCTACTGTTAAGCGGGTCACTGACCAGCTCGGGATGACGGTCACCCAGGGGGCATCACAGAAACCGCACTACGTTGATCCAGATGACCCAATCGTTAAGACCCTGATGCAGGCCTACATTGATCAGACTGGTGATACTAATGCCAAGCCAGAAGTCGTTGGTGGGGGAACCTATGGCCGTCTGATGGAACGGGGCGTTGCCTTTGGAGCCCTGATGCCACAGACACCGAACACGATGCACCAGGCTAACGAATACCAGCCAGTAGCTGACCTGATCAAGTCAATGGCGATCTACATGGAAGCAATCAACAATTTAGTGACCGACTAATACACACTTTCGCTGTTGTGGTAAAATAGAGTTGTAGCATATAGTGGATTTTGGAGGTGTTTTTATGAGTTATCAAAAGATTCTAGTGGGAATTGATGGTTCGACACAGTCAGATATGGCTTTCAACAAGGCGGTTGAAGTGGCATTACAAAACAATGCCCAGCTCCACCTGCTGAGTGTTATCAATGGTGAACGCTACCCAACAACGGGACCAAGTGGCTATGGCTTCGTGGACCACAGTATTTACGAGTCAGCAGTTGAGGTAATGAAGAAGCGTCTGGGGTCTTACCGGACCAAGGCTGAGAATGCCGGTGTTAAGGATGTTAAGACCGATGTTGTCATCGGTAATGCTAAACTTGAACTGGCTGAACATTATCCGGCCGAAAATGACATTGACTTAATTGTAATCGGGGCCACTGGTTTGAACGTAGTTGGTCGGCTGATTGTTGGTTCGACCGCTGCATACACAATTCGTGAAGCACCTTGCGATGTCACAGTTGTGAAGACCGATATGAAGAACAAGAAGCTGGAAGTTAAGAAGAACAGTTATCCAGAAATTTAATTTCGAAGGAATCCGGATGCCAACAGGCGTTCGGATTTTTCGATTGTGATTAAAACATGGCAAAATAATGAAAAACTAGTATAATCATGTTTGTTAGGTGGCGACACCATTATTTTGACGATGGGAGTAATCCTAAAATGCAATTACGACTCAAATATTTAATCACTATAGTTGTCGTTTTACTGATCGTGCTCCTGGGTGGTATGTCTTGGCATCAGCACACCCATTTTAACCGGAACGTTACGATCAATGGGGTACCGGTTGGCGGTATGACCGCTCAACAGGCATATGATAAGGTGAAGAGTACTAAGCGGGCTAATAAGGTTTACCTGAATGGTCAGCTAATCTATCACGGAAATGCTACTGACTCGGGAATCAGTAGCCAGGACCGTGATCAGTTTACGAAGGCCCTGAAGAAGCAGGTAACCTTCTTCCCTTCTGGCAAGCAACAGAATATGCTGGTGTGGACCGACCAGATTAGAAACGATCAGCAGTCTGCAGCCAAGCGGCAGGCGGTTACTAACCGGATCCAACAGATGAATCAAGGCCGGCGGGCACCAGTTGATGCCTATGCCGTTCTTGAACACGGTCACGTAAAGCTGGTCGCTGGTAAGGACGGTAACCAGTATGATCAAGCGGCCTTACTGCGGCAGTTTAAGCAGCACGCAGCTAATGGGACCGTTCGTCTAACCGCTCGTCAGGCACAACCACTCTCAACGCAAAGTGCAACAGTTCAAAACGAAAAGAAACAGCTTCAAAAGCTGGCTGGACGGAGTGTTCAGTATAAGGTTGAAAATAAGCAATACCGTCTTACTAGTGACGACGTGATCACCAAGGCAACTTACCAGAATGGAAAATACCAGTTTGATACTGCTGCCGTGGCCGGAAAGATCAAGCAAATTAATCGTTCTCAGGCAACCCTCGGTCGGGCCTTCAAGTTCAAGACCCATGCCGGTAATGTCATCACTACCAATCGGAAGGGGAGCTATGGTTGGAAGATCAGTCCGGAACGGGCCGGTCAAACCCTGGCACAAGCACTTGCGGATGGTAAAAAAGAAGTTAGTGCTGAGCATGACATCTACGGAATCGGCTATAACACGCGGGGGACTGGTTATGGTGTTACCAGCAATGATGGCCTGGGTGATACCTATGCGGAACTTTCGATCGCAGACCAGCATGTCTGGTTCTACCGTGATGGAAAGTGTGTCTTCGATGCCGATGTGGTAACAGGGGCTAATAACCCTGAACAGGAAACTCCTAAGGGTGTCTGGTATATCATGTACCAGCAATCGCCTTCAGTCCTGCGTGGTAAGAACAGTGATGGCTCTAACTATGCCAGTAAGGTTCAGTACTGGTCACAGTTTACCGACAGCGGTTGTGGTTTCCACGATGCCAGCTGGCGGAAGAATTGGTCAAAGACGGCTTACCTGAGCGGTGGCGATGTTTCGACGGGTGGTTCACACGGTTGTGCTAACATGCACCCAAGTGATGCCGGAACTGCATATCACGATATTCAGGTTAATGAACCAGTGATTGTTTATTAGAATATATAGAAGTCTCAGAGATCATCTGAGGCTTTTTTATTTTGCTGAGTATTTACAATCTAAGTGCAACAGATTTTAAAAAGGCAGATTGCAAGAAATAACTTGAACGAATTTAGTGACGCAGATTAAGCAAGAAGATCTCGATTGGTGTATGCCAGTTAAGACATTTAAGTGGTCGGGAATTCAGATACCAATTGATTTGAACCAGCTGGCGATCGCTCAGCTCTTCAATAGCTTGTCCCTTGGGAATAAATCGTCGCAAAACTCGGTTACGGTTCTCATTACTACCGCGTTCATGTGGTGAATAAGCATGGGCAAAATAAACCGGAGTACCAGTTTGCCGTTCAATTGTCTGATAGTTAGCGAACTCTTTACCATGATCCACGGTCAGCGTCTTGAGCTTGTCTTGAAGTTGACTAGCTAGTTCAAGTACGGCTTGAGTCA
>NZ_JBJEEL010000070.1:0-29548 GCF_051873035.1 Limosilactobacillus sp. | reverse complement strand
TGGCGTTTTTTATTTACCACCAACTGGGTGGCTAACTTCATTCTATAATCTACCTCTTGTAATTACCTTCTCAAACAAAGTAAAATATTGGAAAATAAGGACGAGAGAGGGACGGAAAAGTTGACCATTGTCACCAGTCTAAAAGTTACTACCATCTATTTACTACTAATCCTGGCGCTCCCCTTACTAGTAGTCCTCAGTTTGACCTATCTCAACCGGAATTCGAAATTACGGTTGGCCCAACGCTTGGGGGCGCGCTCCATCGTTTACGTGGGTGGCCTCGGGGTGATTGTACACGAACTTAGCCACTTATTAGTGGCACTTTTGTTTGGTCACCACATCAATGATTTTCGCTTATTGATTACCAACGTCCAGGAGAGCGGTGGGGCGCTGGGCTATGTTAACCACTCTTGGAATCGGAAGAATTACTACCAGTTTTTAGGAAACGCCCTAATTGGCACGGCGCCTATTTTTGGCTGTACGCTGGTTCTTTTGCTGTTAACCCGCTTCATGGTGCCGGCAGTTTACCAGTGGGGCCTACAACAGACGGCTAGCCTGCTGGGCCTGCCGGTTTCGACCAACGTTATTGCTAGCCCGGTTAACTGGTTACTAGTAATTATTTGGATCGTTCTCTCGGTTAACATTACGATTGGGGGCTTTGACCTTAGTGATGCTGACTTGAAGAGTACGATTCCTGCCTTTATCACACTATTTGTCATTATCGGCCTCTTGTTGTTCCTACTGATCCTGCTTGGATACGTGGCGGTCGTCCACCACTACCTCTTATTATTACTGTCCTGGTTTATTCTTGTGATGGTAATCTCCGTTGTTTGGTCGCTGGTGGTTAACCTGTTAGTACGAATTTAGGAATATCTCGGTATATAAAACCCCCGCGAGCATTTATCAATTAATGCTCGCGGGGGTTTGGGATTATCAGCCTAATCAGTTATCAAAATATTCTTTTAAAAAGTGAACCACGTGGTCACGGTAGTCAGTGGGGTTAATCCAGAAGCTTTCTGCGTGGGTGGCATTGTTAACAATCCAGAGGTCCTTGGGTGCCTTGGTTGCCTGGTAGTTTTCCAGTGCCATGTAGCTTGGAACGTAGTCATCCTTTTCCCCGTGGATAAAGAAGATCGGTAGTTTATTTTTCGCCAGCTGCTCCGTTGAAGAGACATCCCCGAGGTAAAAGCCGAGCCGGTGCCGGCTAATCGTTGAAACAAGTGGGTAGATTGGGTATTCCGGCAGGTGGTACTGTTTCTTTAACAGGTAAGCAAGCTCATCTTTAATACTCGAATAGCCGCAATCGGCGATGATGCATTTAACCTGTTGGGGAAGTTTCTCACCGCTCATCATTTCAACGGTGGCGCCACCCATGGAGACACCGAAGAGCACGATTTTGACCTGGCTACCGAGGCGGTTAATCAGCCGTTTTAACCATTCCTGGTAGTCTAAGCGGTCCAACCAGCCAAAACTGATGTAACGACCGGCACTTTGCCCGTGGGCCCGGTCATCAGGTAGGAGGACGTTGAAGCCAAGGTCATAAAAGAGCTTGGCATAACTAGCCATTGTTTCACCGTTCCCCTTATAACCGTGGGAAATAATGACGGCCTTCTCCTTATTGCCGTCCTTAGCGGGGATGAAGTAGGCTGACATTTCACCATCACCATCCTGGGGTGAAAACGTCCACCGTTCCTTTTCCACCTGTTTAAACCAGTCGACGTATGCCCAGTACTCATCAGCATACTTTTGCTTTTCTTCCGAAGTTTCGGGCACGTAATTAACCCGCTTAAAAGCGATTTTAAAGAGGTGTTCGCTCATAGCAAAACTAGTAACGGCAGCACCGGCGACGGTGGCCAGACTAGTCAGCAAGAATCCTTTTCGATTAGCCATTTAGACACATCCTTTCATAAAGGAAATATAATGGTTATCCTATACCAAACTGGTTTACAATTCAAAAAAAGAGTCCTGGTTGAGTAACCAGGACTCTTTTCTTGAGCTTTCGACATTAATTAAAAGGTATCCGGCTTGGCAATGTAGTCATCAACACCGTTAGGATTATCACTCCACTTGTACTTGTCATACCAAATCGAGTGGACTTCTTGGTCTAATTCGGCAATTGCTTCCATTTCGTCCGGCGTTAACGTGAAGTCAAAGACGGCCATGTTTTCGCGTAACCGTTGAACGTGGGTGGACTTAGGAATAACGACGAATCCCTGCTGGAGTTCCCAACGCAGTTCTACTTGGGCAACGCTCTTACCGTGTTGATCAGCGATCTTCTTAATTACCGGTTCGTTTAACAGTTGACCGTTGCCGAGTGGGGACCAGGCTTCCAGTTGAATATCGTTGTCTTAGCAAAAGGCAACGGTATCTGGCTGGTGAATCCGCGGATTAAATTCAATTTGGTTGACCATTGGTTTGATCGTGGCGTGGTCCAGCAGGTTGGTTAGGTGTTCAACGTTAAAGTTGCAGACACCAATTGCCTTCGCCTGGCCGTCACGGTAAATATCTTCTAGTGCCCGCCAACTTTCGATATATTTATTAAATACTGGCCAGTGGAGGAGCAGCAGGTCGACATAGTCAGTTTGTAGCCGCTGGAGCTGGCCATTGACTGCTTGCCGGAGCTTATCATAGTCACCCTGGTCCCCGTTGAAGATTTTAGTAGTCAGGAAGAGGTCAGACCGCTGGAGGCCGGTCTGGTCCATCCCGGTAAGCAAACCGGTGCCAACGGCAGCCTCGTTACCATACTGCTTAGCGGTATCGAAAAGCCGGTAGCCGTTTTCCATTGCTGTGGCCACCATTTGACTGGTCTCTTCATTGGCCGACTTCCAAACACCCAGGCCCACTTTCGGCATGGTGAGGCCGTTATTTAGTTTTACGCTTTTACTTTCATTCATCATCTAAACACCTTCTTATCAACTTAGTATACCATTTTAGTTGATAATCCCGGTAAAGTGTTATTATTAAAATAATCTTAAAAAGAAATGGCATGATATTAATGAAAAAGGACCAATTGAGAATTATTAACGTTCAAACCAAGACAATTACGCTGCCGTTAAAGCGCCCGTTCGTTACGCACTTACACCGGGTAACCATGATTCAGGCGGTTCAGGTTCAAATAACCCTGGAAAATGGGCTGGTGGGGAGCGGTGCCGCCACCCCGAATGAAAAGGTAACGGGGGACACACTAGCTAGCCTAAAGGAGGTGGCCGAGACCGTAATTGGTCCCAGCTTGATCGGCCAATCCCTGAACCATTTTGAACCGCTAATGACGAGGCTGAATTCCATTATTCGGTATAACGAGCCGGCTAAGGCCGCCTTTGACATTGCAATCTACGACCTCCGCAGTAAAATTAGTGGCTGCCCGTTGACGACTTTGCTCGGTGGGGCTAAGCAGTCGATGGCGACGGATTATACCATTAGTATTGGTACACCGGCACAAATGGTCGAAGAGGCCCGGCAACTGGTTAAGGCGGGTTTCCGGGCTTTGAAAGTGAAAATTGGTAACCAACCGGTTCAAGAAGACGTAACAACAGTAATAGCAATTGCCAATGCGGTCGGTCCGCAGGTTGCCCTCCGGCTTGATGTTAACCAGGGCTGGAGCTATAAAGAAGCATTAGAGGGAACTAGAATGTTAGCTGCCGCGCAATTAAATATTTCATTTATCGAACAACCGCTACCGGCGAACGATTTAGCTGGGTTAGCGCGGTTACGGGCCCAGAGTAGTTTACCGATTATGGTAGACGAAAGTGTCTTTTCGCCTTTAGACGCCTTACGGGTGATTACAGTCGGGGCCGCTGACCTAGTTAATATCAAGTTAATGAAGAGCGGGGGATTGTACAATGCCACCGTTATTAACCAGCTTTGTGCGACCACAGGAATCCCCTGCATGGTTGGCTGTATGATTGAGGCCGAGGAAAGCTTAGCCGCCGCAGTGGCCTTTGCCAACGCCCATGAAAATGTTCACTTTATTGACCTGGATTCTTGCTTCATGGCCAAGGATGACCAGCTAACCAGGATTAAGCATATTGGGCCTAACTTATACCTTATAAAATAAGAATGGGGACGTGACATAAGTCCCTTTGTATAGATCAAAGGCGAATAGCGTGGTGGACTAGTAAGACTGATCCAATGGTACTGACAATTGCAAAGAGGGCGCCAATATAGCCAATTTGACTGATGGGTACGAAGTTGACGGCGACCGAGGCCGTAAACGAGCCAACCGTTACCCCGATGTTAGTACAAATCGGGTTTAGTGATGAAGCAAGGTTCATCGCGGCTGGGTAATCACGGTCTGCTACGTTTAGAAACATCACCTGGAGAATCGAACCGGGCATCCCCAACACCAGGCAAATCACACAGAGCAGGGCGATCCCCGTGAGTGGCAACTTAAAACTCAACCCCATCACCAAGAGGAGCACTAGGCAGGCCAGGCTAATCAGCGGCAGCTTGGCAACGCCATAGTGACTAGAGATAATCCCGGCACAGGTATTACCAATAATAAACATGATACCAACGAGGCCCAGTAACCAGTTTAACTGGGTAGTTGAGAAGTGTAATACGTCGGTGATGAGGGGCCGGATATAGGTATAAAAGGTGTATTCGGCCGCCATCAGGGTGATCATAACGATGATTCCGAGAAAAATCCGGCGGTCCCGTAATAGTTTTAACTGGTGGGTGATGGACCCCTTCGTCTGCTCGGTGTGACGGGGAAGCAGGAAGAAGAGGCAGAGACCAATAATAAGGGTCAAGACACTGATCAGGGCAAAACTAGCGTGCCAGGAAAAGGCAGTGCTGATGGTAGTCCCAATGGGTACCCCGATGATGGTAGCGGTGCTAAAACCCGAAAAAACGGTTGCCACGAGCATTGACCGTTTCTCAATTGGGGCAATGATGCTGACGTAAACCAGGATTAACGAAATGATGGCCCCCGCAACTCCGGCAGTGATAATCCGGGAGACAAAGAGCCAGAACAGGTTAGGCGCGCAGGCCGTCAACGTGTTTCCTAATAAGAAGATGATCATCAGCGTCATCAACACTTTAAACCGATCATACTTACTGGTGAGTGTCGTCAATACCGGTGTACAGATCGCGTAGGTTAACGCAAACATGGTAACTAGGAAACCAACGGTGGAAAGACTAGCGTGGTAGCTGGTGGCGATGTTGGATAACACCCCCACGACCATAAATTCGTTACAACCGAGTAAAAAAGCGACTAGTACAAAAACCAGACTTTGCAAACGGTACTTCATATTAAGTTATTCCAATCCCTTCTACAAGCATATTAATGCAGTTCGTTGTGCACGTTTTGTTTGAATGGGGACAAAATGGGGAACTTGCTTTTAAAACCCCGGCTAATTAACGTTTTCTTACTATCGTTAAAATAAACCGTTGGTATTATACCATATCGGGTTAAAGTAAAACGTTGTAAAGACGAAGAAGACCCATAAAACAAGCCCACCCTTGCAGTGATATCGCTAGGGTGGGCTTATTTTATTGCTGGTGGACAATCTTGTGATAGAGTTGCCGGCTTAAGAAAAGGGAAATTAGCAGCAGCAACAGGCAGAAGGCAAATCCGGTTTGGATCCCCAGGTGCGAGGACTGACAGTGGAGAATGTTGTTGACAATTCCCACCACCGCAACGATGAGCGCGGCCCCAAATGAAGCGGCAATTTGGCGGAGGGTATTAAAGGTTGCGACCGCATCCGGCACAATGTCGTTTGGTAGCAGTGATAGGGCCTGCGTTTGCAGCGGAATCAGCATCGTTACCAGGCCGAATTGCCGAACCGTTTGAAAGATGGTGATCATCAGGACCGTACTATCGGCACCGATGACTGCCTGGAGGGTGGTCCCGGTAATATCGATAATCAGTCCGGCGCCGACTAGCCATTTAATCGGGTAAATATCGTAAAAGCGTCCGCTCGTGGTGGAGAGTAGTCCGGTCAAAATGGCCCCCGGTAAGACGGTAATGGCCGATATTATGGTTCCTTTCCCTAAAACAACTTGGACCAGGAGGGGAATCAGGATGGTATTCCCGTACATCGTGGCCGTAATGAGCATGTTGATGACGGTGGCCAGGACAAACTGCTTGTGGCGGAAGATCCGGAAGTTAATCAACTGGTGGTCACTGTGCCGCTGATTAAGAACATACAGACCCAGTGCGACCAAGCCAATGACGATATAGCCGACGACGTTAAACGAGGCTAATTGGTAATTTGAAACGTTTGATAGCCCCATTAGTAGTGACCACAAACCAATCGTAATCAGGACCAACCCCATTAGGTTAAAGTGTGGTGACTCGTTATGGGGAATGTAGGGAAGAAAGAAGAACGAGAAGATAAGGGTCAAGACGGCGAAGGGGATGATTATGATAAATAGGTAGCGCCATGATAGGTAGTTAAGTAAGAACCCGGAAACCGCTGGTCCCAGGATGGGGGCACAGTTGAAGGCCAGGCCGATTATCCCCATGATCCGGCCCTTTTTACCAGGAACCGCGTACCGGATGGCTAAGACGTTGACGAGGGGCATCATCATCCCCGCTCCAATGGCCTGGATCATCCGGGCGGCCACTAGAAAAGAAAAGTTGGTGGCCATGGCACCGAAGATGGTTCCGAGAAGAAAAACGCCCGCGAAGATAATAAAGAGGCGGCGAAAAGAGAAGCGTTTAATTAAGTAGGAACTAATCGGAATCATCAGTGCGTTGACGAGCATGTAGCCGTTGATTACCCACTGGACGTGACCGGCGGAAATGCCAAAGACCTTCATGAAGGTTGGTAGGGCAATGTTCATCAATGTGGAACACAGTAGGCCAAAAAAGGTGCCGAACACCATTATAACTAGGGCCCGGCTAATTCGTTGATCTTTCATGATTAAGTGTTGAATATCTCTCCCTTGCAAAAGTTACCAGTTTAGTTTACCAAGGCTGGTAAAAATGTCAATTAGCAGTTGGCTTGCATCTAGGTGGAAAAATGGTAAAATGAGTTTACACATGTAAACGAAAGGACGGGCAAAGATGGAAAAAGACCAGCAAATTACACCCGCAGAGTGGCGGGTAATGCGAATTGTATGGTCGCTAGGGTCAACGACCAGCCGTGAAATCACGGAATTATTGCAACGACGGGTAGACTGGAAGGCCGCGACCATTAAGACCCTCCTTCGCCGCTTAGTTGCTAAGGGGGCCCTGACCACTGAAAAGCAGGGACGGGCATTTATTTACCGCCCGTTGGTTGCTGAGCAGGCGACGATGTCGAATGCTGCAGATAACCTGTTTGATAACATTTGTGAACGGCGGGTGGGGAAAACCCTGTGCCACGTAGTTAAACATGCCGAGCTAAGCAAGGCGGATATTGATGAACTAGTGAAGATCTTGAATAAGAAGGCCGTGAACGCCCCCGACGAAGTACAGTGCAACTGCGTTCCGGGCCGGCCGATGAACTGCTAGGGTGGTATGATGATTAAAGGATTAGGAATTGATATTACCGAGATTGACCGGGTGGCCCAGATGGCGCAGCGCCATGCTCAATATGTGGACCGGATTTTAACGCCGGCAGAACGAGAACAGTATAACCGGTTTAGTGGCCAACGGGCCAACGAGTACCTAGCCGGTCGGTGGTCGTTAAAGGAGTCGTTTTCTAAGGCCTGGGGAACCGGGATCGGTAAGGAGGTTGGCTTTCAAGATATTGAGATTATCGACAATCGACGCGGGGCACCGGTGGTCACTAAGTCGCCCTTTACGGGACGGGTGCACGCCTCGGTCAGCCATACTGCCGAATTGGTAATGACGGAAATTATCCTTGAAGAAGCATAGAAAAACAGCGGACACTCGTTTCGAGTGCCCGCTGTTTTTATGATCTACTTATCGTCGTCTGCCGAATCCTTTGTTGTATCGTCTTCTTTAGCTACCTTCTTGGGCTTGATGTAAATAACCTTAAACTTATTAACGTAAGCGTTTTGCAGGTCCAATGGGGTAAAGGAGAAGTTGTCGACTCTAATTGGTGTGCCGACCTTTAAGTCATATTGCCGTTCGAGGAAGAAGCCGGTTAACGTGGTTACCTCTGAATTTTCAAACTGGTCGATCTTGGTATGGAAGTACCGTTCGAAATCATCCAACGGCATCTTACCAGAAACCTCAAAGGTTGGGTTACCCTTGGCATCGGGTTCCTTTTTCTCAATCATATCTGAGGTGGCATGATCGATTTCTTCACCAACGGTCCCGAAGAGTTCTTCGTAGATATCTTTGTCGGTGACAATCCCAGAAGTCCCACCGTATTCATCTTGAACGACGACAATTGGTACTTGTTTTTTAACCATCGTCTGGAGAACATCGGTAATTGGTTCGTTTTCATAAACGATCGGAATCCGCCGCATAATGGTCCGGATGGACTGTTGCGGGTTAATCTGGTTTTGCCGCATGACGTCGTAGGCAAAGATATAACCCAAGATGTGGTCCTTGTCGTTATTAGCAACGACTGGAAACCGGGTAAACTTCTTTTCAAAGTACAACTTCGCTGCGTCCGCGATCGAAGCCTGAATATCGATAACCGCCAGTTGTGTCCGGTCGATCATGATATCTTCGGCCACTTTATCGTTCATCTCAAAGGCCCGTTGCATGAAGAGGACGTCTTCCTTATCCATTTCCCCGGCCTTTTCAGATTGCTGGGAAAGGGTCATGATTTCGTTTTGGGAGTAAGTATCTTCCTCTGGTTGAACGTTAAAGCCGAGTAACTTCGTAATTCCCGCTGCCGCAACCGCAAATAACCAAACAAATGGGTAAAAGATGGTGTGGAAGAACTGGATTGGATGAACAATTGACAGCAGGATCGGTACCGGCCGGTCAATCGCCATGTTCTTTGGTACCAAGTCAGTAAAGACGGCGTGGAAGAAGGTGAAAATCAAAACACCAATTACTGGTGCTAAGGGTTTCAACACGTCTTCGGGGATCAGGTGGATCTTTAACAGCAAATCGGTAATGAATTCATCACCAATCCACCCTAAGATCAGGGAAGTCATGGTAACACCGACCTGGGCCGTTGAAAGGTATTCGTTGAGGTTATTAACCATGTGCTCAGCGCGCTTAACCTTCCGGGTTTGCCGGAGCTCTTGCAGTTCACTTGGCCGTACCTTAACGACCGAATACTCAAGCAGCGTAAACAGCGCCGCCAGTAACAGAATTAAAATAATGACGATAAGTCTAAACCAATATGATGACCATAATGCACCCATATTTTACAAATTCACCTAGTCTTTCCTTATTAATTTCATATCTATTGTATCAAGTTACTTTTTCCCTGATCAACTATTTGCTTAAAAAGTGCGGTAAAATTAACTTAATTAAGTAAGCGAGGGTGAGTTCAATGGCAGAGCAGCAGGATCAAGCAGTAAAAAAGAGTACACGGCTGCGGGAGATAATGGGGGTGATGCGCAAGTACCACTTTCTGAGTAATTTCTACCGGCAAAAGGATCCGGCCGCAATCTGTGCAGCCTTGCAAGAACTCGGCCCGACCTTTATTAAATTGGGCCAGATCCTCTCGACGCGGCCCGACCTGGTTTCCCCGGACTATCTCAAGGCCCTTCGTAAGCTCCAGGACCAGGTCAAGGCCGACCCCTTTACTAGTGTAGCCGCGACCTTTGAAGCGGCTACCGGGAAGAAAATTACGGCGGCCTTTGCCAGCTTTGATCACGAACCCTTTGCTTCCGCCTCAATCGGCCAGGTCCACCACGCCACTTTACTAGATGGTACCCCGGTTGTGGTGAAGGTTCAGCACCCCGCGGTGACTCAACTAGTTAATACTGACCTGGCCCTATTACGGCAAGCGATTAAGATGCTTAAGTATGTTCCCACCGGGAAGATGGTGGTGGACCTCAATAAGACGCTGGATGAATTGAGCCGGTCCTTACTCAGTGAAATTGACACCCTAACCGAGGCCCAAAACGGCGCTGAATTTTACCGCCTAAACAACGGGGATGGGATATTTGTGGTTCCCAAAGTTTACCTAAAGGACTGTGCACCCCAAATCCTAGTTAACGAGGCGATGCCAGGGAAGAGCATTCGCACCCTTTTCAGTGAAAAGGAGACTGCCAATGCTAAACGTAATCAGTACCTGGCTAAGGCCTTAGTGCGGAACTTTATGAAGCAGGTTTTTGTTGACCGTTATTTCCATGCTGATCCCCACCCGGGAAATATTTTATTCACCCCGGCGGCAGCTGGTAAGCAGCAGACAACTAGACAGTACCATCAACAGATTGGGGCCCACCAGCTAGCAATTGAACAGCAGGAAGAATTACCGCCATACCGGCTGGTTTACCTTGACTTTGGGATGATGGGCCGCCTGACACCGGTAATGGCCGATGGAATTGCGGAGGTAATCCTCGCATTAACGAGCAAGAATTACCACCGAATTGCCCACGCCCTCTTGGGGATCTGCAACCAGACGGGGGAATTGAACGGGCCTAAGTTTACTAAACAATTGACGAGCTTTCTGCAACCTTACATGGCTGCAGGGGTGGGGCAAATTGATTTCGCCAACATGCTCTACCGGGTAATCCAGCTCTGCCAGGATAATAATTTGCAGATTAAGCCGGAAGTGACGCTCCTGATCAAGGCCTTTGGGACGTTAGAAAGTACGGTGGCCAAACTGGACCCGAATATCTCGATGATGGCCGTGGCCCGGCCGTTTGGTATTTCTTATTTAAAACGGAAATTGCGGGCGCGCGACCTAATTGATGATGGTGTCTTTAAAGGCTTGGCAACGCTTGAATCAATGAGTCAGTTGCCGGAACAAGTGGATACGGCGCTGGAAACCTTTAACAATGGTGATATTGAGGTTAAGCTGCGTTATGATGGTCAAAAACAACTACTGAAACAGGTGGAACGAATTACGAACCGCTTCCTAATCGTTATTATATTGGCGGCCGTAATCGTCGGCTCTTCATTGTTGGTCGAAAGTAGCACAGCCCATCCCCATATTTACCGGATCGGGGTAACGGGTTACGCGATCTCGATTGCGGTGATCGTCGTTCTGGTATTAAGTGAACTAATTCACCGGATCCGGCGTTGGCACAACCGCCGTAAATAAAGGAAAAGGGAATGTGAAAGTCAGTTATGACTTTCACATTCCCTTTTTTAACGAGTTTTATTATCTAGTTTGAATGCTTATTGTTTCGGTTGCCCGGTCCAAATGCCGTAGCCCATGGTAGCCCCGACGTTTTGACCGGTAATGGCCGTCGCCTGATCCGAAACTAGGAAGTAGGCAACGTTAGCGATTTCTTCCGGTTCAGCAATCCGCTTGAGGGGACTACCGTTGCGGTAAGCCGCTTTGACTTCGGCCGGGTTTCCCTGGAACATCGGTGTGTTCGTGGCCCCGGGGTTAATGTTATTGACCCGAATACCGTAGGGACCATAGTCTAGAGCCATTGACCGTACTAAGTTAGTAACCGCGCCCTTGGCGGCATTGTAGGCAGGCATGTTGTAGTCGCCATGGAGACCCGAAACAGATGAAATATTAATAATATTACCAGCATGCCGGGCCATCATTCCGGGAACGAAGGCCTTGGTCATCAGGAAAATTGATTTAACGTCGACCGCCATCGTCTTATCCCAGGCGTCCTCACTTAATTCGTGTAGGAGACCGCCCGTAAAGATACCGGCATTATTGATTACGGCATCGATTTGGTTATATTTGGCATTGACCTGGCTGGCAAATTCAGTTACGGACTGGCTGTCGCTGACGTCAACCTGGTACATAGCAACCCGGTCGCCGTACTGGCTTTGTAACTCCTGGTAGACCTTAGCTGCTTTTTCCGTATCAAGGACCGCCATAATCACGTTCCAGTCATTTGCTAAGAACTTCTTGGCCATGCTTAACCCCATGCCACTACCGGCACCGGTAATAATAATAGTTGACATTACTATCCCTCCAATTTAGAAAATTAGGTTGGTTAACTGGTGACTAACACCATCAAGTTCATGCGCGAGGGATTTAATCTGCCGCCGCTGTAAGCTGGCATCGGATCCGGAGACACCAAGGGTCGCCACCAACTGACCAGTTCGACTGTAAACCGGCACTGCTAGGCAGCGCATGTTTAGTTGGACCTCCTCGTCATCTAACGCATAACCCTGGTCGCGAATGGCTGCGAGGCTATACAAGAGGTCGTGCTGGTCGGTTAAGGAATGCTTGGTGGCTGCTCGCCATTTAGTAGTTTGCAGGATTGCAGTCCGCGTCGGCTCATCCATAAATGCAAGCAAACATTTTCCGAGGGCACTGGCATTAAGCGCCTGACGTTCACCGAGTAATGTAAAGTCGCTAAGCCGGTCCGCACACGCAAAAACCTGTGAGATCACCAATGCACCGTCGTATTGCATCCCAAGAAAGGCGGTTAGTCGACGGGCATCGACTAGTGGTTGAACGGCCTGGCTGGCTAGCCAGCCGACTGGTTGAAACCGGTGGTCCTGCTGCTGCGTTTGTAAATAGTAACAGTTTCCCTGTTTGGTTAGCCACTTCAGTTGGACCAGGGTCATTAAGAGGCGGTAAGCCGTAGTCTTGTTTAATCCTAGTCCTGCCACAATGTCCTTAAGTGCACAGCCGGGGTGACGAGCCACGTACTCTCGAATTCGGGTTGCCTTTACCAGCGTGCTTGTTAATCCCTCACGCATCACTTTGCATCTCCTAATCTACTAGCCGGGTTAATAAATACCAAAAGTTACTCATTTGTTTCATTATTTGAAACTTTACCAGTAATAAAAGGAGTTAGGTGAAATCACACCTAGCTCCGCTTAATTTACTTATTCTTATAAACGGCAATTTCTACTAAATTATTGTCAGGATCATGAACGTAAAGCGAGGTCATGGCGCCTTCTGAACCGTGTTTTTCAACTGGCCCAGCGATGATATCAACATAATAGCTCTTTAAATGGTGGATGATATCTTCGAGCTTATCCCCCGCCACCATACAAAAGTCGGCCGAACCAATCGTTGGTTTAACCGCCTTTAAGTCGGTCGGCCGGTCAGCCTTTTGAAGGCGGATTAACTGGTGACCACAACGGAGGGTAATCAGGTGGTCATTACTCTGGTCCTCAATTACGGGCATATCAAAAACTTCGTGGTAGAAGCGCATGGCTTCTTCCAAATTACTGACCGTTAATACGATATGGTCAATTCTACGCATTTTCATTTTGGATTCCTCTTTTCTCGGCCTTATATTATACGCTACCAACAAGTTTACTGGCAACACGACTAGCATACGTCAAACGTATAGCAATATACGGGATAAATAATTTATTTTACCGTTTAAGTTACTTAAAATAAGGATAATGACAAAACAAAGGAGAAATAACAAATGGCAAAATATTTAATTCTCGCAGCAACTGGTCAAATTGGTCAGTTAACGACGCAATATCTCTTGGACAATAGCGATGCTGAGCTGGTCTTATACGGTCATAATGCTGACCAGCGCCTAAGTAAGTTCGCTGGTGACCGGGTCAGTTTCGTTGATGGGGACCTGAAGGATACAGCAACTCTCAAGCAGGCACTAGCTGGTGTTGACGCGGTCTTCTTAGCCTACATTACTACACCTGATATTGTCAAGCCGCTAATTCAAACCCTGGATGAAGCGGGGGTTCAACGGTTCATTGCAATGTCAGTGCCGGATGTTTACCAAGAAGTGGCGGGCCCATTCCAAGCATGGTACCGCGAACACACCGGTCTAGTTTGGCAAACTAACTATGCTGACACGGTGGATGCGATCGAAAATTCTGACCTTGATTACGTCATTTTGCGGACAACCTGGCTGTATAACGACCCTTCTAAGACCGCGGTGGACGTTACTAAGAAGGGCGAACCATTTAAAGACGCCCAAATTAGCCGGGAGGCCGTGGCTAAGTTTGCGGCCGACCTGTTAACTGGTGATCAGGATTACCACCGGGAAAGCTTGGGGATCGGTGAGCCAAATACTGAATGGACAAAACCAAGTTTTTACTAAAATAAGATTAAAGAAGCTAGGCCACAGTCGATATCGACTGTGGCCTAGCTTCTTTTTAGTCAGTCCAAAACTGACCAAATTGTTTAAGCAGGGGCTGGATCAGTTTCCGGTCCTGCTTGAGGTAGGTGCCATAAAATTCAATTTGGTTATGCGGATCAATAATCGGTACCCGGCTATGCTTGTTATTGCTAAAACGGGCGAAGGTTGCCGCGGTCTTACCAGTCAGGTTGGTAAAGAAGAAGGGGAAGCTGGAATACTGGCTCAGTTCCCGCATCGATGCCAAGTCTTTTTGGTAGAGAAACTTGGCATCAGGAATGTATTTTTCAATGAGTGCCTGCCAGGGACCAATGTCTTGGACGACGAGGAAGGTAAGACCAGCCAGGTCCTGAAAGGAAACCTCTTTTCGCTGGGCTAGGGGATGGAACTTATCGATTCCTAAGCTCAGCCGCTCGGTTCCCATATATAGGGATTCAATATCATCCGTAGCAATTTCTTTATCGGTGAAGATCAACCGCTCCTTAAGGGTTCGGAGGTCATTGACGACGTTAGCGGGAGCGATTAGTTGGTGGTTAATACTTACCTGGGTTGAAAGCTGTTCTTGAAACTCACTCATTAGGCCAATCGGTCCTGGGGCAACCGAACCTACAACCACCTTATGCTTTAGGTGGTCGTAGTTGAGAATCTTTTCCACGAAGTTATTTTCTTCCTGGAGAAGCTTTTGAGCCTCGGTGGCAGCTAGTAAGCCGGTATCGTTCAGTTCAATGCGGTTACTAAATTCACGGTTAAAAAGGGTTACCCCTAGTTGCTGCTCGAGCTTTTTCATCCCCCGCGTCACCGTCGGCTGGGTAATCATCAGGTGTTCAGCGGTAGCACTAAGGGCTCCATACTTATGAAAGGCAACCAGTTCTTCAAGAAGTTCTGGATCAACCATCTTTGACCATTCCTTTCTGCTATTCACTACCAGTATAGTAACATACCTGATTGGTAATTTTCTTTTACTTTTGCTCCTAATATACTGTAAACAATCAATCAAGGGATTACACAAGAAGGAGGAACGAATTCGTGGATTACGTAACGTTAAACGATGGCAACCAGATGCCGCAATTGGGCTTCGGGGTCTTCCAGGTGCCCGACTTCAACCAGGCCGAACAAGCCGTTAGCGATGCACTGGAAGTTGGCTATCGCCTAATTGATACCGCTGCGGCCTACGGAAATGAAGCGGCCGTTGGTAATGCAATTAAAAAGAGCGGTGTTAACCGTGAAGAGGTCTTTGTAACCTCGAAACTCTGGGTTGACCATTTTACTTATGAGAAGGCCAAGCAGGGGATTGACGACTCGCTGACCAAGCTCGGTCTTGACTACCTGGACCTTTACCTTCTCCACCAACCCTATGGTGACACTGCTGGTGCCTGGCGGGCCCTAGAAGAAGCACAACAGGCCGGTAAGATTAAATCAATTGGGGTTTCAAACTTTGCTCCCGATCAACTGATGAACTTGGAACTAATGAGCCATACGAAACCGGCAGTTAACCAGATCGAGGTTTCACCATGGTACCAAGAAGACACGGTGGTGAAGTTTAACCAGCAGCAAGCCATTCAAACTGAGGCCTGGGCGCCATTTGCGGAGGGAAAACATGATATTTTCACCAATGAAACGATTGCCCAGATCGGTCAAAAGTATGGTAAGTCTAATGGTCAAGTAATCTTACGTTGGCTTTTGCAACGGGGCATCGTGGCCATTCCCAAGTCCATCCATAAGGCCCGGATGGCTGAAAACTTAGCTGTTTTTGACTTTAACCTAAGTGCCGATGACATGGCAGCGATGAACGAGCTTGATAAAAATGAAAGTCAGTTCTTTGACCACCATGACCCGGCCGCGATTGAAAGTATTTTTGGATCCAGCCTACGGGCATTAAAAGAGTAGCTTATAACAAGATCAGTTTATTGGCCGATCGTTAAATTATTTTAGAAAAAATACTTGCCTTAAAGTCGACTGCAAGGCTTAAGCTATGATCAATCATTAAGGAAAGAAGCGTGAATTAAATGTTATACAAAGATTTAGCAGGTAAAGTTGCGGTAATTACTGGTGGTTCCAAGGGAATCGGTAACGCCATTGCGGAACGGTTCGGTCAGGAAGCCATGAAAGTGGTGATTAATTACAATTCTGATCAGGCCGGTGCCGACAAGGCGGTGGACCAAATTAAGGCCGCTGGTGGGGATGCCGTGGCCGTCCAAGCTGACATTTCAACCGAAGAGGGGGTTCAAAAGTTACTCGATACGGCCGTTAACTCCTTTGGCGACCTGGACGTTTGGATTAACAACGCCGGGATGGAAAACCAACACCCAACGAATGAACTGAGTTTGCAGGACTGGCAACGGGTAATTAACGTTAACCTTACCGGGGTCTTCCTCGGTGCCAAGGCTGCTTTGAACTACTTCTTGAAGCACAACAAGAAGGGGAACATCATCAACATGTCTTCCGTTCATGAGCAAATTCCATGGCCAACCTTTGCCCACTACGCCGCAAGTAAAGGTGGGGTTAAGCTCTTCACCGAAACGATTGCGATGGAATATGCGGACAAGGGAATCCGGGTTAACTCCATCGGTCCTGGTGCTATTAACACCCCAATCAATGCTAAGAAGTTTGCGGATCCGGAACAGCTGAAGACCACTACTGACATGATCCCCATGAAGCGGGTTGGTGATCCGGCCGAGGTTGCGGCAGCAGCTGCTTGGTTAGCATCTGATGAATCAAGTTACGTTACTGGAATTACCATGTTTGTTGATGGTGGAATGACCCTGTACCCAGCATTCCAAGGTGGCCGGGGTTAATCAAATCACATAAACTGGAAATCACAAGTGCGGTTCGGCCGTGCTTGTCAATACATAATAAATAAGAGGGAGAGGTTATTTATGGAGAAAAAGTATTCGGTATCAAACTTAGTCTGGCGGACCCTGATGTCATTTGTCGGGATTACCATTTTGTCACTAGGGACGGCCTTTTTACGTGGCGGTCAGGTCGGCCTGGACCCGTTTACCGCAACGAACACCGGAATCTCGGGGCACCTTAATTTAAGCCTCGGAGTCTACCAGCTGTTGGCTAACGCCGTCATCTTTATTTTCATTTTAGTAATGGACCGGCACAAGATTGGGATCGGGACCCTACTGAACATGGTTCTGGTTGGCTTTGAGGTGCAGTGGTTTATTGCCCTGTACCAGCAGGTCTTTGGAACCCGCACCAACTTAATTATCGTTGTTTCTAACCTAATTATCGGTTTAGTATTGTTTACCCTCGGTGCTTCGATGTACATGGGGGCCGATTTAGGGGTGGCACCTTATGACGCCATTGCCCCGATTTTATCTGACCGTTTGCACACCCAGTACCGGACGATCCGGATTGCCCAGGATATTCTCTTTATGGTGGTGGCCTTCTTCGTGGGGGGACCAGTTGGTGTCGGGACGGTTATCGTTGCCTTTTTCACCGGCCCACTGATTACCTTTTGGGATAACCACGTTAGTCTGCCAATGCGGCGGACGATTGACCGTTCGCAGAGTATGACGCCGGGTCAACGGGTGGGATATCTGCTAACCCGCTTTGGAAAGAGCAGCTACGACTTGGTTTCCAATTCATACGAGTTAACGAACCTGATGCAGCGGCGGCTTTCACAATACTCCCCTAAGGACCTTGAAGACCAGCTTAAGATTACGCGCCGTAACATGGAGATTGCGCGGGCCTCATACCAGGGCTCGGAACGGCGTTATGATATGTTAAGAGCGGAATTACAACGGCGGAAGCGACTAGCAGCAACTGGTCCGGCCGCCGTCCAAGAAAGTCCAGAAGGGAAATGATTCTAAATGACAGAAGACTTTTTAATTGGTACTTACACTAATAAGACCAGTCAAGGAATATACCGGGTCACCCTGGAGGATAACCATCTAACCACGCCCCGGCTAGCTGTCCGTCTACTAAAGCCATCTTACCTGCAGGTAGGGAATAATCACCTGGTTTACACCATTAAAAAGGGGAGTGATGGCCGCAAGGGGGTGGCCATTTACCAACTCAATGGTGAGGGCCCGGCTAATGCCCAGCTGGTTCAGGAAGCACTGTTTACCGGGCCTTCCCCGGCCTATGTGGGCGTTAATGAACAACGCCACCTACTCTTTGGTGCTAATTATCATGGTAGCCGGGTGGATGTGTTTGACCTGGGTAGTGATAATCGTGACCTCCACCGGGTTGCCAGTGTGGTTCATACTGGCAAAGTGGGCCCCCGTCCGGAGCAGAACATTCCGCACGTGCACTATGCTGATGTAACACCAGACGGGCGGTTGATTACCTGTGATCTAGGCCTGGACTTAGTAACCATTTACGATATTGGGGCCGCTGGGACACTGACGGAAGTTTCCCGCTACCAGACGACCCCCGGCTTTGGTCCCCGCCACCTGGCCTTCCACCCGAACGGCCGGGTAGCCTACCTACTGGGCGAATTGAGTAGTGAACTAGAAGTCTTAAAATACGACGCCGGCACTGCTCAATTAACGCCGGTTCAAAAGTTAAAGACGATTCCAGCCAGTTGGACCAAGCACAATGGCGCGGGGGCGATCCGCATTTCTAGTGACGGTCACTATGTTTACACCTCTAACCGGGGTGAAAATACGATTGCCGTTTACCGGGTGGGGCTCGATCAGACGCTACAACATGTCCAATCAATTGATAGCCAGGGCGACTTTCCTCGGGACTTTAACTTTAGCCAAAATGAGGACTTCCTGGTCGTCGCTAACCAAAATACCGACAACCTAACCCTATACCAACGGGATCAGGCAAGCGGTAAATTAACTTTACTACAGGCCGGTGTTCCCTGTCCGGAGCCGATTTGTGTGCAACGCTATTAATTTTTTTCAAAAAAGGGCTTGCCTTATAGTCGACTTCAAGGATTAGGATATGAATCGTTGAAAGAAATCAAATAATAATGAGGTGAAAATGGCGGAATAAATCATCAAGCCGAATAAAAGGACAAAGGCCAACCATGAAGAGCGTTGGTGGGCCATTTTGTATAGTTCATGAGTGAGGGTGGTTTTCATTATTCGGCCTCCCGTTTCTTTTCTAAGACGTTGACGATTGCCTGCTCAAAGGTCTTACGGACCGGTGACAATTCAGTTAGTAGGATCTGATGCTGGTACAACAATTGCTCTGCCTGGCCAATATCCTGGATTTCGATGATGAATGCGTCCTCTTGGTACTCGAATGGTAAATCATTGGTGCTAAACAGTTCCCGGGTTCGCTCATTGTTAACGGTCTTTAGGCGATAGTGAGTGGCTCTGATACTTTTAAACTTATCAATCGGTACGTCCATGACGATTTCCTGGTGGTTGAGGATGATTACTGAGGTCATCACCTTTTGTAACTCGCTTAAGACATGACTGGAGATGAGAAAGGCTGTCCCGTTAGCGGCATAATCATGAATGATCTTACGGATCAAAATGGTAGCCTCAACATCCAAGCCGTTCATCGGTTCATCAAGGATTACCAGCTCGGGATGGTTCAATAGGGCCAGGGCGATGCCGAGCTTCTGTTTCATCCCGATCGAATAGGATTTGGCGGGCCGATCAATATAGGAGGCCATCCCCAATCGGTTGACTAGTTGGTTTAGGTCATCCTTATCCTGGGAGTAGAGGGCAAGATTTTCTTTTCCCGATAAGAACGGGTAGATTGCGGGATTCTCGATCAGGGCACCGACCTTAGCAAGGACCCGATGGCTACTGGCAGTGATCTTTTGACCATCAAAGGTAATCGAACCGGTGAACTTAGTCAGGCCGAGCAAAGTCTTCATAATGGTGGTTTTCCCGGCGCCATTGGGACCAATTAGGCCCACGATTTCTCCTGGGGTAATGGTAAACGAGGCATTTTTAATGGCGATTTTACGCCCGTAATATATATTTAGGTTCTTGGCTTTCAGCATCCTGGTCCCCTCCATTTATTAATTCTTTCAACTAAATTATACATGAAACCGTTTTTTTGTTTAGCAAGTATACAAATTATGGTTGGTCTATTTAAGTTATGCATCTATCGGTAGATATTAATGGGGACCAAATAAAATGTCCCCACGGTTTGAATAACCACGGAGACATTTTATAAATTCTTATAGTTAGGGTTAGGGATGGAGAAGCTGACCAGTGATGCATTCAACTGCATGGCCGCCGACGAGGATCTGGTCATTGGCGTCTAAATCAACGTTAATAATACCGTTCCGGCCCATTTTCTGTCCTTGGCTAGCAATGTATTTTTGCTTATTTAATAAATGATGTTCTTTGATTAGTGCAGCCACGGCCCCGTTACCGCTACCGCAAACGGGATCTTCATGGACGCCTTCCACGGGTGCAAATGAACGTACTTCTAAATCGCTGTCTGCTGATGTTTGGGGACCAAACACGGTTACACCGGTCGTTCCAGTAGGTAGTAATTTAACTAGCTGTTCATCCTGCGGGTCGAGGCTTAGGACGTCCTGCACCGACTTTAGGCCCATCGTTAGCCAGATTGCACCGACGTCCACCATTTCAGTCAGGGTGATCTTTGATAGATCTTCTAGACCCAGTGCTCTTGCAACGTGGCTCACTAGTTCATCGGCAACGGGAGAAATCTTCGGCTCCGGCAGGGCAAAGGAAAGCTGGTCACCATTGATATAGATCTTAACCAACCCCTTACCGCATTCTTGAACTAGGTAGCCGTCATGGGCGGGCTTAATACCGTTATTCAAAGCGACGCGTGCTGAGCCAACTGTCGGGTGCCCGGCAAACGGTAATTCCTCGTGGGGCGTGAAAATCCGTAAACGGTAGTCCGCTTCCGGATTAGTAGGGGAACAAATGAAAGTGGTCTCCGAAAGGTGTGTCCAGTTGGCGATCGCTTGCATTTCGGTATCCGTCAGCTGATCACCATCAATGATCACCGCGACGGGATTTCCCTTGTATGGTACTCCGGTGAAGACATCGGCCTGACTAAACCTAATTTTATTTATTGACATATAGCTCCTTCTCTCTAATCGATTTTTAATAATTCTCATTATAGAGGTTATTTAGTCGATAGTTAAGCCTAAGTTAATTATTAGATTTAAAAAATACGTGGTACACAAAAGGCGTCAAGCATTCGGAAAATCTGAACACTTGCCGCCTCTTGTACTCACAGGATTATGAAAATCATACTCCCGCGTGATATTTTCTGTTGTCTAATACAGGTTCTTCGGGTGCGGCAAGCCCTTAATTTCGTGTTTAACGTGGTTGAGCATATCATCAACCATTTCGACAACGTGCGGGTCATCTAAGATATAGAATACCTTAGTGCCCTCCTTATGGTTCCGCACTAACTGGTAACGACGTAATATTCCCAATTGCTTGGAAACAACCGGCTGAGCAAGGCCCAGTGCCTGGACAATTTCGTTGACTGAAGCGTCATTATCCTGATAACGAAGGAAATACAAAATTTTAATCCGGGTACTGTTACTGAGTACCTTATAAATCTTAGTGGCCTCGTTGATTAAATTATCGCTTATTTCCAACTATAAACTCACCCCTATATCAATTTAATTAGGTGACTGATCAGTCCACTATCCCAGAATACATAGAGCCCAACGCCAATGTAGACAACTTTCATCAGGATTTCACTATATTTAGTCATAAAGTTATTAACCACTGGGATTTCACCGACCAGTTTTAATAAGCATACAATAATTATCGTAAAAATGCCCACAAAAATTAATACTTCGAGGAAGTGAATAAAGGAAACGTTAGTTAGGATCGGTAAAAAGATCGAAAGGTTACAACCAGCACAGACGGATAAGTATGTGACCAGGACCGTAATGATTGGATTATGGTGGTCTTGATCATTCGGATCCTCATCATTATCATGCAACGCCATCCAGATCGGCAGGATCCCCAAGATACCTAGTAGCCACTCTGGTAAGAACATGGCTAAAATCTGGCCAGCA
This sequence comes from Limosilactobacillus sp., assembly GCF_051873035.1. Classification (GTDB taxonomy): domain Bacteria; phylum Bacillota; class Bacilli; order Lactobacillales; family Lactobacillaceae; genus Limosilactobacillus. Next base: position 7,599 of record NZ_JBJEEL010000070.1, on the reverse strand, counting down.
AAATAACTGGCCGCCACGAGGATCAATACTCCGACCAGGTAACCAATAATAACATCACGTAATTTAAACCTTCTTAGCAGTAACAATAAGATAAAGAAAAAGTCCAGGTTTACGGCAATAAAGGTTGCGGCAATAACCCACCAATTCATATAAATGCCTCCAAATATACTAAATTTGATATATATTATATATCAAATTTAGTATATTTAAAGAGGAAATTATTAGATTGCATAACAAAAAGCCGCCAGTGTTTAAGTTCAAACATTGACGACTCTAATGTGAAAAATATAAGTATCTTGGTTGAGGAAAGGGCTTACTTAACCAGGTAACGGAGCCAAACTGCACCGTCATCATAGCTCTTGACGTCCTTTAACTGCAGAGCCACCGGACGGCTATTCTCAGGGCGCCCGTCAAACAAACTTGGTTGGGAACTCCGGCCATCGACTCCGGCACCAACCAGAATGCTAATTTCATCTACTAAACCAGCTTCAAGGAAACCACCGTTAATCTTACCGCCACCCACGATTGCAAGGCGGTCGATATTGAACTTATCGGCTAAAATGTCCATTGCCTTTGGCAGGTCAATTTGGTCATGACCGGCCGCAATCCAGGAGATGTTTTGCTGGTCAAGATAGTTAAGGTAGTCCTGGGTAGCCTGCTCACTTGTGATAATCAGGTGGGGGAAGGTCGTACTGCTTTCCTTGCTCCAGCGAAGGGTTCCCTTCGTATCGACAACAATGTTATAACTCTTAGCCGTGGCATTCTTAGCAAAGTCTGTCTTGCCAAGGCTTTCCTTGTTTTGGGGAACAAACTTGCCACCACCAGTTAATTCTGTTTCGGCGGTAACCCGGCCACTAATTCGCGTTGGGGCGTTCAGGGCTTCCAAGGTTGAGTAGTATTCCGGTTCACCCGCCAGTTGGGCCGTCATCCCACAGTCGATCCGGCCGTCAATGGATGACATCATATGAACAATAATATATGGCTTTTTCATTTTATCTTCCTCCTCATTACTTCTAGTTTAATGATAGCCTAAGGAGGAATTGATTTGAAATACCTATTATCACTAGATGACGATACAAAAATTGCATAGTTCTATTTTAAAGTGATGGTGTGTGGTTGGACCTGGGGGTCGTGATTGGCCAAACACTCAATACAGTTGGGGTCGTTAGCAGTCTTTTCGAGAAAGTCAAGTGACTTTTGGGCAGCTAAACGGTTAACAACCAGACCGGGAGTTAGGTGCTCTTGCCATGATTTAGCGGCGTAACCACCATCGGCAGCGAGCATCACATACTGGTCCCGGCCGGGGAGCTTAACCTTGGTTGCACAGAGGCCGACACTGTGACCGGGTTCCCAAATCATTTGGATACTGCCGTCACCGAAGAGGTCAAAGGAACGTCCATAGGCTCCTAAGCCAGTATTTTGCAGTTTAAACGTCTGAACCGGCACGTCCCTCCATTCGTGCGAAAGGTAACGAATATGATCACGGTTAGCACCGTACCACTCTTCTTCACTGACAAGGATTCTTTTAGCGTCCTTGACGAGGGCTAATCCGTCAGCATGGTCACAGTGGAGGTGACTGAGGAGGACATAGTCGAGGTCCCGTGGTCGGATACCCAGCCGTGCGAGTTGTTCATTAATGGCCTGACCGGCCGGTAACTTAGCCTGGTTAGCGGGGTACTGGAAATTCAGGTTCTTTAGTTGGCCAAGACGACTCCGGTTAACGGTATTCCAACCGGTATCGATTAGGATGAGGCCATTGGGGTGTTCAATTAGGTAACTCGAGACGGGTAGTTCTACCTTATCCTGCTTGCTAAAGTGGTTGAGGCCGAGGAAGGCGAGGGGACCTTGTCCCGGGTGGTGGAATGGTAGGTTCTTGTCGACAATTACTGTGCCAGTATGAAAAACATGGATTTTGATTTGCTTGGTCATGTGTTTAACCTCCGATCGATTTTGAATTTATTTTAAGTACTACTACCAAGCGCTTCAATTTCCAATATTTTATAGAATGTGCATTAAAAGGGCAGAAATACTGATTTTAGTAACAAACTAATTAAAAATCACAAATTATAGTTGACAAGTAACATAATCTGCGTAAATTATTCACCGTAATGTTGATAAGCAACAAAGTGGTATAAAGGAATGATTTTATGAGTACATTATTAGTAATCCAAGCCCACCCCCACACGAGTAGCAGTCTGTCACTAACGGTCGGTCAAAAGTTCGTTGAAGCATATCAAGCGGCCCATCCCCAGGATAAGGTTATTATCCGTGACCTCTATGCTAAGGGCGGGGTGCCACCCCTTAATGACGTCACCATGGAGGCCTGGCGTAAGCAAAAGTTTGGCGAGGCAATGACCGACGAGGAAAAGGCCCTGTTGAAGCGGCACGAAGAGTGGTTAACCGAGTTCATCAACGCGGATAAGTATGTATTTATCAATCCGATGTACAACCATTTCTTGCCGGCGGAGATGAAACAGTACCTCGACCTCACCGCGGTTGCCCGGAAGACTTTTCGATACACTTCAGAAGGGCCAGTGGGCTTGCTGAATGGTAAAAAGGCTCTCCATATTCAAGCATCCGGAAGTGAGTACCACCAGGGCGGTAAGTGGGGGATTGTTAAATTCCTCATTAGAAGGGCCTTCGGGATTAAGAGTAAAGAGAGCTCGGCCCTAATGGATCTCGGTGACCTGTATTTAACAAATGTGATGAAGTTTTATGGGATTACGGATGTTGAGAAATTATTCATCGAGGGAGCCGATGCGCACAAGGATAAGCGGGACGAAATCCTTAGTAAGGCCTGTGATGATGCAGTTTCTATGGCTAAGGTATTTTAACCGGGTGCTAAGATACTTATTATTTCGATGTGAACAGGATTGCCTAAATATTAACATTCTAAGATGAACCGCAAACTCATTATCGGAATCAAAAAAATAAACATTTAACGATAAAAATGTTTAATAATAGCCGGCTATTGTGATATAATAAACTTGTGGGCAATAAGGGGGAACTAATTTGCAGTACGGTTCCCTTTTTATTAGTCCTAACCGTTTGCTAAAGACGGTACAAATTACAAACAACTTCTATAAACAAAGGGTCGCCCGAAAACTTTAAGGTTTAGGGCGACCTTTTGTTTGTCTTATTAGCTGGTCTGTTGCTGTAACTTTCCATATCACAAATGTAGGAGCTTGATGTGGTTGGGGGATACTATCTCCTATTTCTCTAATTCTATTTGGTCGATAATATCGGCTAGGGTTATTTCCTGCATGGCGTCTTTTGATGCATTTTCGATCTTAGTAAATTCACTATCTAGAATTGCCGGAATTTGCTTACCTATTTTGCATTGAATATTAGTTTTGGTATTACGTTCGATCAATTCATGGTCTGTAACGGCATTAAAGACATCTAATAATGTAATATCTTTTGGTGGACGATTAAATGTTATTTTGCCGCTTCCTGGTTTGGTCGTAATGAGTCCAGCCTTACTGAGTTGGCTCGTTAATTGTCTAACGGTTACTGGGGTGGTATTAATACTGTTAGCAATAAGTTTACTAGACATCTGCCAATCTGAGCGAAGAAAAGCGTATGCAAGTAAGTGAATAGCATTAGCAAATTTAGTAGAATGACGCATTTAAAAGTTCCTTCATAAGTAATTTAGTAATTTTACTTTTATTTTAAAAGAGCTTTGATGGATTCTTCAAGTCCTTTAGGCTGTCGACCAAGCAATTTTTTAAAATCATCTGATACTTCGTCACCGGCGCCATTTCTAATAGCAGCATTTGCTTTTGTCATTAAAGATGCAACGGGATCCGAAATACGATTATTAATCATCGCCTTTTCCATTTCATCATCAGTAATATTCTTTAATTTAACCGGCTTGTTGAGTACTTTTTCTAGTGTTGACACAAAGGTCGCATAATCAACCAAGTTAGCAGTTAAATTATAAGTTTGGTTGATAGCTAGCGGTTTAATGAGAACGTTAGCAGCAGCCTGTGCATATTCAGAACGTAATGCTAAACCAAATTTACCTTTACCAACGTTAGTAACAATTGGCTGATTGTTTATGGCTCTTTGAATGTCGTTAAGTTTAACTTCTAAATAATAGTTATTCCTTAAAATAATGTATGGTACGCTGCTTGATTGAAGGAACTCTTCAGTCTTCATATGAGCAAATCCTAGTGGGTTTTGATCAGGTTTAGTACCACTAGTATAGACAAGTAATGAGAGATGGTTATGTTTAGCTGCTTTAATTACATTTGTATGTTGAACGATGCGCTTTTGCGGATCAGGTTCTTTAGTTGAGACGAGTAGGACACGGTCTAGGCCCTGTAATGCCTTTTCCATTAGTTCCAAGTTATCAAAGTCAGCTTTTCGAATCTCAATTGATGGTACTTGCTTTTTAGCCTTCTCAACATTACGCGCTAGTCCAATAATGTTCTTAGTATTATATCCTTGATTGATTAAATCTTTTACGACGTCATATCCAAAATGACCAGTTACACCTGTAATGCCAATCTTCATAGTATATCTCTCCAATCTGTAAAATATTTATTTACAGATTATATTAAATTATTTAGTCACACCTGTCAAATAATGTTTTACAGGTTAGGAAAATTGTTGTGATTGGGGGCACAGCACTATAATTAGCAAAACACTTAGGATATTTAGATCACCACATTTAGCAACCGCTTACAATTTGTGCTAAGGTAATCATAAGTAACAAATTGAGGAGGAAACGATAATGGTAAAGCTTGGAATTATTGGTGCTTCTGGAATGGCGGGGAGTGCGATTTATAAACTTGCGGTGACTGAGCCAGAACTAAACGTAACGGGGATCATTCGCAACGAAAGTAAGGCTCGTAAGACTCTGGGAGAAGATGCAAATTTAATTACTGGTGATGTTTTTTCACTAACTAGTAGTCTATCTCAGTTCGATGTAATCGTAGATGCGTTCAATGTTAGCCCGAAAAATGCCGATCAACATATTGAATTGGCAAAGAAACTGGTTGACTTGGCAAAGCAGCATGAAATTCGCTTGATTTTCATTCTTGGTGCGGGCAGCCTAAAGACTGGTGAGGACAAGCACCTCTTTGTCGAGGACATTGCTAAAATGCCGGGCTCTTCAGCATGGATTAACACACCACGAGAGCAGGCAAAAGAGTTGGAATACCTGAAAACAGTGACTGATGTAGACTGGTTAGGGATTTCGCCATCTGCCCAGTTTGAGGCGGGTGCCGCTACCAAGTATATTGTTGGCCAGGACGAATTACTATTTAACGACCAACAGGAATCCAAGGTCACTTCAGGTACGATGGCCAAGCTAGTAGTCAGTGAAATCTTGAATCCACAGCATCACCGTGAGCGGATTACAGTGGTTAATGCCGAGAATTAAGATAGTAAGATTGATATGCTACTTTAAAAGTTAGCAAAAAAGCATGCTAGCGTACGAAGAATACGGTTAATCTGAATTTTTACCAATCGAATGTATAACTAAGAGGGGGCCCTCCGCTAAAAATTGCGGAAGCCCCCTTTTTCGTATTGTCTACTGATATTTTGGTAGACAACTTACGCTTAACAGCCTTCTCCACTCAGTTTATTTCAAATCCTGGGCAAGTTGTTCAAGCGTGTCACTATAAAATTCCAACGCCTTCTTTAGTGGTAAGTTACCGAAGATTTTCAACTCTTCCATTACTTGGACTTGTTCTGTGGGAATAGTACGGTAGTTATCCATCGTCGGCAATAAAACATTAATTTGAGCAATAAATTGTGCTATTTTTTCCTCATTAGCATTTGGAAATTCTTGCTGACAAATAGCAAACATGGTCCTAAAAAAGGGGACCGTTGCGATCTTAAATTCCTTCATATGGTCAAAGCCGACCTTGGTTTCCATTACCGATTGGTGTAGTGATAGCAGCTTCAAAAATAGGGGCCGACTAAGAAAAATCGTCATTAGTTGTTTACAAAATTTCTTTACTTCTATCTTTTGTGAAAACTTATCCCTCATTTCCTGCGCCACTGCTAAATACTCCTTTTCACTTAATTTCAAAAAAAGGGCTTCTTTAGAGTGAAAATAACTATATAAAGCTGGCCGTGATAGGCCTAAAGATTTAGCAATATTCGTCAAGCTTAAATCCTCGTAGTTATTCTCCATAAATAAGTCACTTGCGGCAGTTAATATATCTTCATAGCGTTGATTAATTTCTTCTTGTGAGCGAGCGCGTTTTTTCCCCATTGTCACTTTTCCTTTTCAGAGTTTTTACATTTGATATTATACTGCTAAATTTTATAATTGACACACCGTAAATTACGCCGTAATATAATTTACACAGTGTAAATTATATGGAGGGAAGATCTTGAAGAAGTTATTTGAAACAATTAATTTAGGCAACAATTTAACTTTACCTAACCGTTTGGTAATGGCACCAACGACCACCTGGTCAAGTAACGAAGACTTAACCGTTTCAGAACAGGAATTAGCTTATTATCAAGCCCGGGCCCATGATATCAGTATGTTGATTACTGGCTGCGCCCATGTTTCTGAAAACGGTATTGGTTTCACTAATGAAATTGGAATTTATGATGATCGTTTTATCCCGGGCCTTACTAAAGAAGCTACTGTAATTAAGCAAAAGGGCGTTAAAGCGATCATGCAACTCAACCATGCTGGGAACAAGGCATTGCCAGAATTAATTGGGGCCGAAAATGTTGTCAGTGCTAGTCCGATCGTTACTGATATGATTCCTAATGCCGCCGTGCCTCATGAATTAACTGAGGATCAAATTCAAGAAATTATTCGTGACTTTGGTGAAGCAACCCGCCGTGCCATTCAGGCTGGTTTTGACGGTGTTGAAATCCATGGTGCTCACGGATTCTTAATTCAAAACTTTCTTTCTCCACATTTTAACCATCGGACTGATAAATGGGGAGGTTCTGTAGAAAATAGGCTGCGTTTTGGTATCGAAGTGTTTAAGGAAGTCCAACGCGTCGCTAAGAAATATGCCGATGACTCTTTCATCATTGGCTGGCGGCTATCTCCCGATGAACATTACGCGGATGGTCTTCGGATTAACGAAATTAAAGTCCTCGTTGACCGATTAATCGATCTTGGCGTTACGTATGTTCATGCTTCGCTCAGCAAGGCCGCCAAAGTAACTCCACGGGGGATAGATGGCAGTAAGACCATCGTTGAAACGCTGGCCGAAAGTATTAACAGTCGTGTTCCATTAATGGTCGCCGGGACAATTCAAGACGGTAACGACGCCCAAAAGGTTCTTGATCTGGGGGCCGACCTTGTTGCGGTTGCGCATGGATTGGTAACCGATTTAGACTGGACCCAAAAAGTTAAGACTGGGAATAACGACCAGCTTCATCTTTCTATTAGTCAGGATGATATTAAAAACCTTAAAATTCCTGATGGCTTATGGAAAACTATTCAGAATTCTGGTAATTGGTTTAATGTTGAAGAATGATTTTAAGACCCTAAAAATAAACAGAGTTGAATGAATTCCGAAGATCTCATTCAACTCTGTTTTCCTTTAGCGGCTTAGTAAAAGGCAGATTGTAAAATTTAAGTTGAACATTAAGTGGACGGAAAAACCCATC
>NZ_JBJEEL010000069.1:0-5184 GCF_051873035.1 Limosilactobacillus sp. | reverse complement strand
TATGCCCTGTGATACCAAGGGATCAGTCTGTCTTCATACTTTCAAGTTTCAGTCAATTAATGTTAGAATGGAGGATGTCGAAGGCTGATTGGAAAGCGAAAGATGAACATACTGCTTAAAGATGAGTATTTTCGGTTGGCAAAATAAAAAGAGTATGATAAAGTTCTTAAGTTGGAATTTTTATGAATATTCAAAAATTGATTAGAAGGGAAGGGACAACATGAAGTTAAGAAAGGCCACAATGGAAGATTATGACCAAATTATGGATATTTTACGTGACGGCAGTAGCCAACTGGCCGAACAAGGGATTGACCAATGGCAAGGTGACTACCCAAACGCTGATGTCGTAAAGAAGGACATCGAAAATGGCTGGGGTGTAATTGCCGAGTCGGCCGATGAACAAACGGTTGGCTACGTGGCGGTTGTTGATGGCCCCGATGAGTCATACGCTAATATGAAGGGTAAGTGGCTAATTGACACTGACAAGTACGTTGTCCTCCACCGGGTTGCTATTCACTCTAAGCATACTGGTCATGGCTACGCATCGAAGCTCTTTGTTGAAACGATTAACTACATCCGGGAACACCGGAAGGAAATCGAAACGATCCGGATCGATACCCATATCGATAACAAGATTATGCAACACCTAATCACTAAGCACGGCTTTAAGAAGGTCGGCGAAGTTTACGGCTACTACCGGCCCGACGAAGTGCTGTATGTCTACGCAATGCTGACACACCCTGAAAGTGAAGAACAGGATTAATATAAAAGTGCTAGAGCCGGGCAGGCCCTAGCACTTTTTATATTAATAAATGAGGAGTGGTAGAATGAGTTTTCGGCAAGGGGCTCCCTGGCCGATTCCACCAACGGCTACTGGTAAGGTTCAGATGAAGAACGGGTACCACCAGGTTAAGTACACTTGGCCAGCGGCTGGTTGGCGTTACGAAGCCCGCTGGCATGAGAGAACCCCCTGGGCACGGTTGATTACCTACCCGAGTTGGCGCCTTGATCGGACACGCCCAGGCAAGGGATATGGTCCGGATGCGGCTCCCCGGCTCACGGAAACGTGGGTTGGTGACCATTGGCTACCGGTGAGTCGACTACGGTATGCGGCGGCCCGTTATAACCATGGGTGCGCGACCTCAACCGATATTGAGCTCCTGAAGGCCGCCCACCCAGCTGCTAAGCAGAAAAAACTTCCCGGGAAATAACCTTATTTTTTGGTGCTCGTCCGTTCAGCCACGAACTGGAGAAAGCGTTCCGTTGCGGGCGGTAAAATGTTATTACGCCGCCAGACAACCACGTGACCCGTTTTCTTAGCCGGGGTGAAGGGGACGAAGACCAGGTCGGAATCATCATATAAGTCGGTGATTCCCTTAATGGCAACGGCGTAATAGCGACCGGTCCGCACGAGGTACATGGCGTTGCTCGGTAGGTTATTGCTGGCCATAATGTTGAGTTTAGCTTGGTCAAGTTTTAAGACATCACTGACTTCGTCTCGGACAATGCTTCGTTGGGGGAAAATTAAGGGGAGTTTGTAGAGGGTATTACGGTCGACCGTTTTGCGCTTAGCGATGGGGGTACCCTTAACTGTAATGACGCCCCATTGTTCCCGGGTCGGTAAGACGAGGTAGTTATACTTGGCTGCCTCCACCGGTTCGATTAGGCAGGCGATGTCCGTCCGGCCCTCATCCAGCCGATTACGAAGGGTATCGCCATCACCATCAAAAATATTAAAGCGGACATAGGGATACCTACGTTGGAAGTCAGCAACCGCGTCCATCATGAAAGCCGATGCGGCCGAAACCACGCAGCCCAGGTTGATGGTCCCGGTCAATTCCTCGTCGGGTTGCTTAAGGTCACTTTTGGTCTGGGCCACTATCTCCAGTAGTGTCGTGGCCCGTTGTTGAAAGAGGGCGCCGGCCTTGGTTAGCTGCAGGTGACGCCGCTGCCGCTCAAATAGTTGGGCACCGAGCTCCCTTTCTAATTCCATGATTTGACGTGATAAAGTCGGCTGGGTAATGTGTAGCTGTTGAGCCGCCTTGGTAATATTATTTGTGCTAGCAACCGTGAGAAAGTATTTAAGTACCCGCGTATCCATTAAAGCATCTCCAATCATTGATAATTTAATTATACCTTATCTTAATGAAAGGGGCTGTGACTTAAGGCTGTTATATAGATCAAAAGTAAACAGCGCGGTACACAAATAGGGTCCAGAGCCCGGCAAAGCCGAACTCTGGACCCTATTCGCACTCCCTTTAGTATTAAGCCTGTTCTTCATCAAACATTTCCCGGCGAAGAGCCGTGTAGATTGGCTGTCCGCCTAAGAGATCATTGGTGATGTAGGCGATGAAGGTCAAAATCGTCATTGGTAGGATAAGGTCAATTGAGCCGACCATTTCCGTTAATAGGGCGATGGCGGTAAAGGGGGCCTCTTCAATGGCGCCAAAGTAGGCGGCCATGGAAAGGACGATTAGGTTGAGGTAGCAAGCAGCCGGCATCAGGTGCTGGTGAATCATAATGATTCCGGCAATTGCCCCGATGAGGGCCCCCAATACCAAGATGGGCATGAAAATCCCACCGGGAACCGAGGCACCGTAACTGATCATCGAAAAGACAAAGCGGACGATGAAAAAGACGATTAATAGGCCGAGAAGTTCCATAAAGTAGCTGCTGGTTCCCATGTTAGTAACATAGGTAATAAAGTTATGACTTCCGCCAAGAATATTAGCGTTCCACAGGCCAATTGGAATTACTAAGAAGAGTGGAATTAGGCAGTGGTAAACGGTCGGTAGCTTAATTTTGCTGTACCACCACCGCAAATTCAGGATAGTGTACTGGTAGCCAAAGGCCAATAGCCCGATTAAGATCCCGAGAACGACTAACCACAATAAACTTTCTTTAGGGAGCTGGGCACTAACCGGTAAGTAAAGGCAGGGCCGGGCGCCAAAGAATAGGATCGTGACCAGGTCGGCCGTGATGGAAGCGGCCAGTGCGGGAATGCACTTTTGGGGCTGAAAATCAAAGGTGATTTCCTCAATTAGGAAGATCAATCCGGCTAAAGGAGCGCTGAAGGCTGCCGATAAGCCGGCCGCAATACCGCACTCTAATAGGATCCGCTTTTCCTCCTTGTTGAAGGTGAGGCGCTGCCCTAGTAGCTGGCCAACACAGGCGCCCATTTGGATACAGGGCCCTTCCCGACCAAGAAACAGGCCGGGGCAAATTGCCAACAGACCGCCGACAAATTTACGCCACAGGATTTGCCCAGCATTCATCTGGTGCTCATTTAACAAGACCGCCTCGATTTGGGGGATCCCCGACCCCGGCAGGTCGACCAGGTAGGGTTTAAGAATCCGCGCAAGAATAAGTCCAATTACTAAGGTTAATAATAAATAAGGCAATAAGTAAAGTGGGTGGTGAGCCATCAAGGGGTAAATAATTGTCAGAATTTTCATCGTCTCGTCAATGATCCGGCGAAAGACACCGACGATTAAACCGGTGATAAAGCCGACGATGATCCCTTTGCCAATTAATGAAATAAAGGCTAACGCCATTGGTTGGCCTAAAACGTCACGAGCCCGTTTAATTGCCTTTTGGGTGCTGTCCACGGCACCCCCCCTCCTTTCAATTCAAACATAGTATTTATTATACACTTTCTGAATCCCTGTTGACGGGGCAAGCGGGGACTGATTAGTGCTATTATTAGTTTATAACCAAGAGGAGGGGTTGCAATGGCACAACGAGCACTGATTCTTTATTATTCCCAGTTTGATAATACCGCCCGGCTAGCTAGTCAAATTCACAAGTTAACTGGTGCTGATATCTTACGGATAAAGGTAGCACCGGGGACATTCCCTGATGATATGCGCGCTACCGATGATGTCTACCAAAAACAACGGCAGACCAACCGCCTACCGACCTTGACGACGAAGCTCCCCCAGCTGAGCTACTATGATGTAATCCTCGTCGGGGGCCCGGTATGGGATGGGCAAATTTCATCCCCCATTATGGCGCTATTAAACCAGCTCCAGGGTTACCAGGGCAAGGTGGCCCCGTTTTCGTCAGGCTGGAGTGATACCGGTAACTACCAACGAGATTTCGTTGCGCACGCAGGTAAGCTAACGGTCCTGCCGGGGTACCACGTCTTGACGCACGGGAAGCCGGCCTTTTCATTGGCAAGCTTGATGTCCTGGTTACGACAGGTCTAACGATACTTTTTAAGCATAACCCATCAGCTAAAATAAGCATTTCACATTATAGCGCGATAGCATTAAAGTAATGGTAATGATTATTAAGGAGTGATTCGTGATGGCAAAAAACGAAGAAGCAGTAAAGAATGACATTTTTGGCTTTGGTGAAAAGAACGTCGCCTTTGCTAAGTACTTTATCGGGACCTCTTATTTAAACGGCCTGGTATCCCCAGACGATAACATTGACGTTAACGTCTCCAACGTTAACTTTGAACCTGGTTGCCGGAATGACTGGCATATCCACCATGACGGTTTCCAAATCCTGCTGGTAACCGCTGGTGAAGGCTGGTACCAAGAAGAGGGCAAGCCGGCCCAACTGTTAAAGCCGGGTGACGTGGTCGCTATCCATGAAGGTGTTAAGCACTGGCATGGTGCTACCAAGGATTCCTGGTTCTCCCACATCGCAATTACGAAGGGGACTAGTGAATGGTGCGAAAAGGTTGACGATGATTACTACGACCAATTAGGAAAGTAGGGTGATCTGATGGCTAAGAAACAAACCGCTGGTCGCGATCAATTGGGTGACTTTGCGCCCAAGTTCGCCGAATTAAATGATGACGTCCTCTTTGGCCAAGTTTGGTCCCGTGAAAAGGAATTAAGCCCCCGTGACCGGAGTATGATTACCGTTACGGCACTGATTACCAAGAGCGCCTTTGAACAGTTACCGTACCACATGCAGACGGCGAAGAAGAACGGCATTACCAAGGAAGAAATTGCCGAAGTAATCACCCAATTAGCCTTCTATGTTGGCTGGCCGAATGCCTGGTCCGCCTTTAACGTTGCTAAAAAGGTTTGGGATTAATTTAGTTCAAAAAGAGCTAGCTAATACTGCTGGCTCCTTTTTATTTTTAAACCGTAAATCACGTTTCTTGTAATTACCCCTAAATTTCAAGAATAAGTTAGCCACTGGACTCAAATAAATAATACTGACCAA
>NZ_JBJEEL010000068.1:0-5339 GCF_051873035.1 Limosilactobacillus sp. | reverse complement strand
AAAAAGCCAATAACCACACGCCTTTGGCGTGATTATTAGCTTTCAAGTTTCAGTTTTATTTTAAATCTAAACCAAAATAAGTACTGATGTTAAATCCATCAGTACTTAAAATTGTAGCACCTGATAACTAAACTAAACCGCTTCGCTATTGGTCTAGTTCTCTTTTTCGGTAATTCATAACTATTGTTGTTTCTTAATTTCTAATACGGCTGGTTTCCCGGCAGAGCAATATATCCTTTCTGCCGGGATGGCCATCTTCTTAACGTCTGTCGGATTGGAAACAGTCGCCGCCTTCTGGGGATACAATTAGCTTACTGACTATTGAATGAAAATTGGGCTAGCGTTAAAATTAAGTTCATTATAGGTTATTTATTTCTGGGAGGATATTCTTATGAAGTTTAATTATAAAAAGCAGCTTGCTGCTGCCTTTATGACGGCCGTTTTGGCTGCACCAATGGTGGCGACAACGGTTGCTACAGCTAATAATGCCAGTGGTTCTCCAGAAGAACAAGCTGACATTACAAACTGGATTGCTAACACACCACAACAGGTTTCCAATAATATGGCAATGCAACACATTGACATGAATAACTTGAACGGTACCCGCTACATTATCCAATGGGGTGATACCCTGTCGAGTATTTCTGCCGCTACTGGCATTTCTGTTGCTAAGTTGTGCTACGACAATAATATCCAAAATGCTAACCTGATCTATGCGGGGGACGTGCTGATTCTTAACCGTGACGGTGATGTACCGGCTGGCTACGACCCAGACGTTAACCCATATGCGGTTGCACAGACGAAGGTTACCATTAACAATGGTCCCCAAAATGTCCACATCACGGTAATGCCGAAGAAAGTTGTTAATACTTACAACAAGTACGTCGACAACTCTACCAACACTGAAAATAACGACAATTCTAAGAACGTCTTTGAAGCGGCAAATGATGCTAAGGATGCTTCTAGTCAGGATAGCCAATCTGGAGATAATGGCGAAGCTACTGACAGTAGTTCGACCAGCACTGGTACTAAGTCAAAGAACGCTGCCACAACTAACCATGGCAAGAAGCACTACCGCTCTGTTTCTGCTTCCGCCCTGGTTAGCGGTCTTGAAGGTGCTAGTGGTGATTCAAAGCTATCCTTTGAAGAAGGTGACGGCGGTGATGATGCTGAAGAAGTTAGTGTTAACTCCGCTGCCATCCTTAAGGACGCCAAGAAGGGTGACTATGATGCAGCCTTAGAAGAAATTGAGGATGCACTTGGTGACAAGGCGGACAAGAAGGTAACTGTCTACATTGAACTCGATGGTAACGACTTAAGCGTCTACGTAAGTACCGATGACGATGATAGCAGTAGTAGTGAGGATAGCAACAAAGACGACAGTGACAGCGACGACAACGACAGCAGTAGTCAAGACGAAGATAGCAACAACGATGATGACAGCAACAGTCAAGCTACTACTAACGATGAAGACACTGACTCGTCTGACGATGACTTCTAATCGAGGCTAAATAATGCAAAAGAGAAATAAGATTATTATTGCCGTTATTGTAGCGATTGTTGTAATTTGTGGTGGCTTTTACCTGTACGCTAGTCACGCGGTTGCGCGCCACGTTCCGGGACACGTCTATCAATACACCTCTGTTTCTGGAAATCAGAAGGCCTACATGACCTTTGCCAAGGATAGCGACGAAGTAGTGGTTACGCCAAGCAAGAGCAAGGCCCTCAAGGCAAACAGAAGTGATAGTGACTTCCAAGACGTCTACCAGTCCAATTCTAATTCTGGTAAGTGGAATTACGAGGCGAAGGGGAGCCGGTTAACGCTCTCTAAGACCCAGGATGGGAAGGTATCCTTATGGCAGTACAACCATGTATTGGCCTTTGGAAAGAAGATCCACTCCGGTAGCTTTACTTACCAGATTGCTAATGCCGGTCAAGGGGTCGACCACAAGTCCACCAGCTTTGAACAAATTCGCTAATTTCTGGTAAATTAAAATAAAATCACCTACTCTCTAAATACGCGAGTAGGTGATTTTTTTATTATTTAATTTGCAATTCGTTGTAGTTCTTTCAGGGCTAGTGGAAATTCTGTAAAACCGTCCGGCCCCAGGAAATGGCCGCCAGTTTCCTGGACAATTAATTTAGCCCCTAAATGGTGCGCAACCGCAACGCTACCCTGGTAGGGAGCAATTGGATCATCCTTAGCAGTGATAACGGTAGCCTTAGTTACCCGTGGTGTAATCAAGTGGTAATCCACTGCCGGTGTTACAAACTCATTTAGTTGGGGATAGGCCGGTAATGGCTGATCAAAGGCTCCCACTAGTAAGAGCCGGACATCGCGCAAATGGTGCCGCTCGACATAACGGAGCGCACTGATACAACCCAGACTATGGGCAACTAAAATCAACTGGTCACTAGCCGGAATCTGTTGGTCAATTGCGGCATCCCACTCCTGACGATGGGGACTGAATGGATCAGGCAGCCAAAGACGGTCAAGATCAATTCCCGGTTTAGCTGCCTGTTCGAGCCACGGAAACCAGTCATCATCCCTGGTGGAAGTACCGTGGATTAAATATGCTTTTTTCATCGTGTACAATCCTTTCGATGTCACTAATGGACCATGCGAGATTCGAACTCGCGACCTCCTGCATGCGAAGCAGACATTCTCCCAACTGAACTAATGGCCCGTTTACAGTATTGATTATAGCAGTTGTGTTTAAAAATACCAGGGATCACCAAACTTTTATGACGACCGGGCGGTAATTCGTCAATCCAGCGGAATTTACAATAGCGTGTTATACTAAAACTGTCAACTAGTAGAGTGGAATCTTTTCCCTCAACGAACGGCGCCTCACTTTCCTGGCGGAGAGTGGGGCGTTTTTTTCGTCGACCTTGTTAAAAGGAGGACGATGTTTTATTAGTAGTCAGATAGAAAGACGGTTAAAGAAAATTGCATTAGTAGTAACGTTAGGTGGCCTTTTGTTTGGGGTGGATACTGGCGTCATCAACGGGGCAATTCCCTACATGGCGACGAAGCAGCAACTAGACCTAACGCCTGCCGAAGAAGGACTAGTTACCTCTGGGATTACCCTGGGGGCCGCAATTGGGGCATTGGTTGCCGGAAAGTTAGCGGACCGGTATGGCCGCAAGCGGTTATTAATTGGACTAGCCCTGATTTTCTTTTCTGGGACGTTAATGTGCTCGCTCGCCCCGAACGCCATTTTAATGATTATTTTTCGCTTTTTGCTAGGACTGGCGGTCGGTGGCGCCTCCGTGATTGTTCCAACTTACTTAGCGGAAATTGCGACCGCGGCTATCCGGGGGCGGCTGGTCACCCAAAACGAACTAATGATTACTGGTGGTCAGCTCCTCGCCTTTACCGTCAATGCCCTATTGGGGACCTTCTTCCCCCATGTTGCTAGTATTTGGCGGTATATGATTGCCTTTGGGATGATTCCATCGGTAATGCTTTTCGTGGGGATGCACTTTGTACCGGAATCACCACGTTGGTTAGTGATGAAGGGGAAAGTGACGACTGCATTGAAGGTCTTAAAACCGATTCGACTGAATGGGCAACAGAGTCAGCATGAGATCCAAAGTATTACGGACGCCCTTAAGAAAAATCGGGATATTCGGCAGGCTTCCTTGGCGGACCTCCGTCACCCCTGGATTCGGCGGTTAGTATTGATTGGAATTGGACTCGGGATTGTCCAGCAATTCGTGGGCATTAACATTATGATGTATTACGGTACCAGTATTTTGATGAAGGTTGGCTTTGGCCACCAAGCAGCCCTGCTTGCCAACATTGGTAATGGGCTGACCTCATTTATTGCTACGGCGGTCGGGATGCAGTTAATGTACACGGTTCGGCGCCGGCGGATGCTGTTGACCGGAATTACCGGCACCGCGGCATCGATGGCGGCCATTACCTTGGCTATCCTCTTCTTAAAGAACTCGCCGTTGCTTCCCTACTTGGTAATTGCCTCGACGATGAGCTTCTTAGCCTTTTTCCAGTCCTGTGTTTCACCAACGACCTGGGTCTTGTTATCCGAGATCTTTCCCCAAAGCTTGCGGGGACTCGGCATGGGGATTTCCACCTTCTGCTTGTGGCTGGCTAACTTCGTGGTTGGCTTCACCTTCCCGGTAATGTTGGCCCACTGGGGCGGAATTGGTACCTTTGCCTTCTTTATTGGCTGCAACGTTTTGGCCCTACTTTTTGCCATTAGTTTTGTACCCGAAACGCAAGGTAAGACGCTGGAACAGGTTCAACTGGAATTGCGGGGGACGACGAACCATCGGCACTCGCACCACCACTTCGTACACCACCAGCAGATGCGTTGGCAAAACTAGTTAGTCACATGCCGCCGGCCGGCCAGCATGGGCTCGGCTAAATTAGTTCGGAACCACTGGGTAAGGGGTCCCATGAACAAGGCCGTGATGATGGTCCCGACCCCCAGCGTAACGTTGAACAGGAAACCGACTAGTACGCAACAGCCGTCGGTAATAATTCGGCAGTATTTAAACGGTAAAATCCGGTACTGGTAGGCGGCAATAAGCGCAATAGCGTCGTAGGCCGAAACGCCCAGGTCGGCGGTAAAGTAAAGGGCCGCTGATAGGCAGGTAAAGACGATGGCAGTTAGCATTAGACCGCTGCGTACTATTAGGCCGGGATGTGGCAAGAGCAGGTCGAGAAAGTTGTGCATCAGGTCCGCCATGACCCCCGTTAAAAAGAGGTTAAAGAGGGTCGCTATTCCGATATAGTGACGACGGAGGATAAAGACTAGTACGAGCAGACCCCCGGTCAGGATAAGGTAAAAGGTCGAATAGGTTGAGCTAAAGAGGTTAGCGATCCCGGTCACAAAACAGGTGAAGGGGTCAACACCGAGGTTCGCCTTTTGTAACATCCCGACACAAAAACCACAGAGAATTACGCCAAAACAAAAAGTGCCATTGAAACGCGCCGTGCTTGGTACATGCCTGCCACCTCCAAAAATAATGTATCCGCTTACACAATCATCGATATTGTACCGCAAGACGGCGTGAAAATGTAGAAGTAAAATAGTAAAAGCCGACTAGTAAAAAATTATATACAAAGCGGCCCCAAGCATCCGATAGCTTGGGGCCGCTTTGTATATAATTTAACTGAAACTTGAAAGCTAATAATCACGCCAAATGCGTGTGGTTATTGGCTTTTTTGGCAAAAAAATAAACGCAAGCTCTCCTGCGTTGTATACTTTAGTCGACCAAAGCCAAGATACAAAGGAGACTTACGTCATGAATATTATAAGAGGCAGATTGCAAGAAATAACTTGAACGAATTTAATGACGTAAATTAAGCA
>NZ_JBJEEL010000067.1:0-31333 GCF_051873035.1 Limosilactobacillus sp. | reverse complement strand
TCAGTATTATTTATTTGAGTCCAGTGGCTAACTTATTCTTGAAATTTAGGATTTAAAAAATCCTCCTAACAAGGAGGACTTTTTTATATTAAGCACGGGACTTGTAGCTACCATCGGTCGTGTTAATGATCAGCTTGTCACCAGTCTTGATGAAGGCCGGAACGTTAACTACTAAGCCAGTGCTCATCGTTGCTGGCTTACCACCACCGTCGATCGTGGCACCCTTGATCATTGGTTCGGTTTGGGCAACCGTCATTTCAACCGTGGTTGGCAGTTCAACCCCAATGATGTCGCCGTTAACAAAGTTCAGGGTGATGTTCATGTTTTCAACCAGGTAGTTACGGTCGTCACCCAGTTGGTCATGCGTCAAAGTGTATTGTTCGTAGTTTTCCAAGTCCATGAAGACCGCAGCGTCACCTTCGTCGTAAAGGTATTGGGCGTTCCGCTTATCAACGTTAACTTGTTCAACCTTTTCGGAAGGACGCATTGTCGTGTGCACAATGGAACCGGTCCGTACATCTTGGATGTCCATTTGCATCAACGTGTTACCCTTACCGGGCTTGTGGTGGTTGATTTGCAGAACCTTTAACAGCTTGCCGCCGCGTTCAAAAACCATGCCCTTTTTCAAATCGATTGTTTGAATCATCTTAAAAACACCTTCATTAATTAGATTTTTATTTTGTCCGGGCCACTGGCCACCCAGCAGCAACCGAAACGCTTTTTATGGTCCAGTCGAGCCACCAGCCCATAGCACATTATCCATTGTATCACATTCCGCTATTTAGATCCGTAAAAAAAGCAGGCCCTAACGAGCAAAGACTGCTCGCTAAGGTCTGCAGAGATTTAACTAATCCATCTTAACGTAGGACTTAATAGCTTGACGTTGGTCCATTGCCTCGTAGGCATCTTGGATTTGGTCTAGGCTGAAGGTCTTAGTGAAGACCTTACCAGGGTTAATTTCACCATCCAGTACCGCCTTCAGTAATACTTCCTTGTCGTAGGTAGTAACAGAAGCCGGCCCACCAGCAACGATCGTGTTGGTGTAAAATGGCGTGGTCATGTCTTGCTTAGGAGTGTGTGGCAGGCCAACCCGGCCAACAACGGCACCCGGACGGCCAACCTTCATGGCAGTATCAGTGGATTGTTCGGTCCCGACACATTCAAGGACGGCATCCGCACCGGCACCGTTTGTCAGGTCCATAATGGCCTTAACAGCTTCGTCACCACGAACGGCAACGTTATCGGTAGCACCGAATTCCTTAGCCAAGGCTTGCCGATCTTCGTGACGACTCGTGGAGATGATCTTCTTGGCACCACGCATCTTAGCAGCGATGATAGCACACAGACCAACCGCACCGTCACCCATTACAACGACCGTGTCACCCTCGCTAACGTTGGCAACGCGAGCAGCGTGGTAACCAGTAGCCATTACATCAGCCAAGGTTAACAGGGACTTCTTCATCCCTTCGCTGTAGTCGTCTGGTTGACCAGGAATCTTTACCAGTGCCCATTGACCGTGTTGGAAGCGAATGTATTCACCTTGAACCCCGCTGGAGAAGTTGTCGGTGTGGGATTGACAAGAACCATCAAAGCCGGCCCGGCAAGCAGCACAGTGGCCACAACCATGGGTAAATGGTGCGATTACAAAGTCACCGGGCTTAACCGTGGTGATGTCATCACCGACTTCTTCGACAACCCCGATTGCTTCGTGACCGGAGTTTTCGGAGTGGGCTTCAACGGGGTTAATCCCCCGGAAGTTCCAGAGGTCGGATCCACAAACACAGGCCCGCAGTACCTTAACAATCACGTCATCTGGCTTTTGGATTGTTGGCTTGTCAACATCCTTTAATTCCATCTGACCCTTACCTGCGAAAAATGCTTTTTTCATCGTACAAGTCTCCCTTCTGTTTAACTTTAATTGTACCCAATTACTACGCAGAAGGGTAATACTTTGATTCGATTATTAACCATACCTTAAACGCATACCTAAATTTGGGCCGGGACGGTGACGCCTAATTCTTGACCAATCGTGGTGATTTCCTCGTAGGTTTTATCATCAATGGAAACCCCGTTTTGCTTATTTTCTTCTAAGTAACGGTATTCCCGGTCACCCGGAACCCAGGTGGTCTTACCAGGGACGTGGTCTAAGCCCCGAATCCGGTTTAGCATTGCTGTTGCGTCCTGCTTAAGGGTTTCGGGGTCACCAAAGAAGGCGGGGTCAAAGGCAAAGAGGAATTGGCTGAAGTCGTGCTTGCCCCGGACCGTGTCGGCGGAAATTGAACCCTGGGCCAGGATCCCGGTCAATAATTCAACCACGATGGAGTTCCCCATCCCCTTGTAGTTGGCATTGACTTCCTTGTTCCCACCAAGGGTGACCAGGCCACCACCCTTTTGTTCACCTTCACTAAAGGCCGCGGTTGCGAGGATATCTTCCGCCTCTTTTGGATCCTTAACTACTTTCCGGTCCTTATCAACGACCCATTCGCCAGGAAGTTCTTGTCCCTTCTTATCGGCCACTTGGATCTTACCACCGGCAACCGCCGCCGTGGCCCCATCAAACATGAAGGGGTGGGGACTAGCCGGGAAGCCAAAGGCAAAGGCGTTCGAGCCTAAGAAGGCCTGGGTCGCGTTCGTTGGCACTACTAGTGGCCGGGTGTTGGTAAGGGCAATCCCGACAAGACCAGCGGCGAGGGCTTGTCGAGCGTAGTAACCGGCAATCCCAAAGTGGTTAGAATTACGGACAACCGCGATCCCGACGCCGACCTTTTTAGCCTTTTCAATCACCTTGTCCATGGCCAGGTGGGCCGCAAGCTGGCCCATGTTTTGGTTGGCATCAACAAAGACTGCCGCTGGTAGTTCCTTGACGACCTTCGGCTGCTTAGTCGGCACAATCGTCCCGTCCTTAATCATCCGTCGGTACCAGGCCAACCGTTGGATCCCGTGAGAGGAAATCCCCCGCAAGTCTGCATCGACTAAAGTATCAGCCAATAATTGGCCATCCTGCTTGGAAAAGCCCAGCTTATCAAACACCGTCTCCAAGTACTTACGTTCATCTTCTGCCTTTACGCGCATACTTCTTCACACCTTTCTAAATAAAAACGTCCCCGTGCAAACTGCACAAGGACGACAACCGTGGTACCACCTATTTTCGCTATTTTTAAAATAGCCTCTCATGATGGGTAACGGTCATCGCCCGGGAATGTAGCTTGCACCCATTCCATTTCAATGAGTTCATTTCATGCTGGTACCGGTGTGTCCTTTCACCAGTTGGCACTCGCTAAAACTGGTAGTCAACATTACTATTCTCATCTATTTTTCAAATATTGTTATTAATTTTAATCTAATTCACATGAAAGTCAATGGTTTGTTATCATTCTTTAATATTTACTTTGACAAGTACCCAATCATTCCCTACAATAGCACCCTATTATCACTGATTTGGAGGCGCTTGACTTGCAAACTGCTACTAAAATTCCTTGCAAGGTCATCGCGGCCATCATCGCGACCGGCCTGATGTCCTTTTGCGGGGTCATTGTTGAAACGGCAATGAATATTTCCTTTCCCAAGTTAATGACCGAATTTAACGTTACCACCAATGTCGTCCAGTGGATGACGTCCATCTACCTACTGGTGGTCGCAATTATCGTTCCCCTCTCGGCCCTCTTAAAGAAGGGGTTCCCGACCAAGAAGATTTTTATCACGGCCAACCTACTCTTCATCCTGGGGGTACTAATCGATAGCTTTGCGCCGAACTTTCCCCTCCTACTCCTGGGACGGGCAATTCAGGGGCTGGGAACCGGATCGCCCTGCCCTTGATGTTTAATATCATTATGGAACAAGTTCCCCAGCAAAAGATTGGGATGATGATGGGCTTTGGTAACCTCATTACGGGAATTGCCCCCGCCGTCGGTCCTACCTTTGGTGGTATCATCGTTTCCAGTCTGGGCTGGCGGTAGATTTTCATCATCCTCTTGCCCTTCTTAATCTGCTCATTTTGCTTAGGGTGTTGGGGGATCCTGCAAAAATCACCGGTCGAGCGGCAACACTTTGACCTACTGAGCTGCTTATTGATTGCCCTGATGTTTACCGGGCTGGTGGTCGGCTTCAGTAATCTTTCTGACACCCCCTTCCTAAGTCTTGCCAGTGGCGGAATGATCCTGCTCGGGATTGTCGCCATGGGACTGCTCTCCTGGCGGTCACTGAGCATTGAGCAACCGGTCCTTGACTTTCGGCTCTTTACCAGTTCGCGGTTTGCGGGCCACGTTCTGATCTTCTTTTTAACCCAGATGTGCTCCCTGGGCTTTGCCTTTCTACTACCTAACTACATCCAACTGGTCAACCATAACACCGCCCTGGTGGCCGGACTGATTGTCATGCCGGCCGGAATTGGTGGGGCCGTCTTCGCCCCCATCGGCGGACACCTGCTTGACCGTTTCGGACCCCGGCGGCCGATCATTACCGGTGCTAGCCTGATGCTGGTATCAATTCTCGGCTTTACCCTGGCTGCCCAGCACTTATCAAACCTCTTTATCACCCTGATCTATATTATATACATGGTCGGAATGGGGATGTTGATGGGGACGGTGATGACCTCGGCACTAGCCAGCCTGCCAGATAGCCAGAGCACGCAGGGTAACGCCATCCTTAACACCCTCCAGCAGTTTGCCGGGTCAATGGGGACATCGTTAGTCGCCATGATCGTGGCCAAGAGTCAGGTCGGTGTTGGCAAGACGCCGGTCGCCACGGCGGTCGGTAGCGGCCACGCCTTTATCCTAATGACGGTCTTTGCCGCCGTCATCCTCATCAGTGTTTTGAAGTTTGTCCCGAAAAAGATTAACTAACCCCTTATACGAAAGAGGTCCAAAGCCCGGTAAACGCCGAACTCTGGACCTCTTATTTATAATTATGGGAACTTTTCCCACCTTCTAATTATTAGGAATAAAGTTGCTTAACAGCCTGGACATCAGCCGGCTGGATAGAATAAAACGAGCCGGCCGGTTGCATTACCGAAACATTATTCGTGTGGTCAAGGCCAATGGCGTGGCCCAGTTCGTGTTCCGCTGTATTAACAATCCGGTCCCGTGAGTACCCGTAAAGCGGGTCCAGTAGGTAACGCTGATTAAGGTATACGTCTGCGTGTACGAACCGGTTAGTCAGGGGATTGGACGACTGCTGCGTTAAACCGGCCGCGTTGGTTTGGTCATTGTCCATGGCCCGGACAACGATATCGGCCTGGTCACGGTTAGTCGTTGGCCGGAAGCGGAAGGCTCCCGTCTGGTTCCAGGCCTGGATAGCCGAATTAGTTGCACTATCCAGGGTCGGGTTACCGGTACCGACGAAGATGGTCGCCGTCTTTTCCGGCCACCGTCCGGTTGTCGGTACCTGTCCTGTAGACTGGTTACTATCCGTCGGTCTCGTCTTGGGGGTAGCCTGCCCGTTGCCGTCCTGGGGGGTCGGTGCAGGATTAGTTGGTGCCCCAATGAGCTTGGCGACCCGTTCGCGAACGCGCCAAATACTACCATTGGCCGCCTGCTGAAATTGCTGGTTATTGAAATAGGTCCACCCTAGTCCAATGATAAGGCTAAGTACTACCAGTCGTTTAACCAGCCGCCAAAAAATGTTTACTTTGTCCACCTTCCTTCTGGACAATAGTATAGACTTACTTTTTGGCATAAAAATGAAGTAAAAGTTAAAGAAAAATAAAGGGCTGGAAAAATAAATTTTTCCAGTCCTTTATCACAACGACTTCCTACTTAGTAACACCAATCATAATACCACCAGCAACCACGAGGAGTACCCCGGCGATGATAAAGCGTACTTCCTTCGGGGTCTTACTTTCGTGTAGGATCCACAAACCACCCAGGGTGGAAATAATAACGTTCAGCTGGGAAATCGTGTAACCCACGGCCACCCCGTTAATTTCATTTGAAAAAATAATCCCCAGGTTGGCGATGGCGAAGCAAACACCGGTCGCCATGTTCTGCCACGTCTTTAAACCAAACAGGTGACCACCCTTTTCAAAGGAGCATAGGACGACCATAGCGATAAAGATAGCGACCGCCTGTGGGAAGACCACGTCCCAACCGCTAAGGTGAAAGGCCGTTGGGAAGGAGGCATAGGCAACGAAACCGAGTGATGAAATCAGCAGGTAGAGCATCCCCTTCTTGACGTTACTCCCCTGGTCACTGTGTTCCTGGTAAGCCGTCATCGCAATTCCGGCCACAATCAGGACTAGAGCACCGATCCCCAGCAACCACTGGTTAAGTGCGGTCCATTCGTGAAAGCAAATTGCACCGACTAAAGCGGTCCCGACCAGCTGCTCACCAACCGAAATTGGCATTGTCCGCGAAACTCCCACTAGGGAAAAACTCTTTACCTGAAGGATGATCCCGATACAAAAGCCGATCCCGCTCAGTGCGGATCCAAGCCACAGCCCACTCGTTAGTACCGGTCGCTTAATAAAGTAAACGACGATCCCGACCAGCAGGGTGACGATGGCCATCCCCATGACCTTGTTAGTATACTTACCACCAATCAACTGCATACAAATAACCTGAAAGCCTAGACCAAACGCCGGCACTAGTGCAATTAAAATATCCGATAGTGACATCTTTACTCCCCTTTTCTAACCGAAAAAAGGCCAACCACTAACTCCTTTGTTGGAATCGTGATTGGCCCCTTATTTAATCTTCCTTTTTAGCGTTTTCCATAGCCTTCATAATTGAAGGGTTCTTGGAATGGCAGTCCTTGATCATTTGCAGATCTTCTTCGCTTAATTCTACGATGTACTTAGCCATAGTCTATCCCCGCTTTCCTAAATTTTACCTTTACTATACCACTTTTCGCCGTTAATAAATAAGTTTCCACTAAGTCCGGAAGACGGGGTTGGCTAGCGGGCGCCTTTTCATGGCAAAGAAACCCTGACGCTCGTGCACTAACGCCAGGGCCTGCGCCCACCATTCATCTATCAACCTCATTTCGCCAGTTTGGCAATTATTGATTATCGATTTAGCACCTTTATTATACCAAACGGCGGCCCTAACTAGCGCTTGTTTAGGGAAACTTAACATAAAAAGGGAATTTTTAAAATACAACCGGCATCTGGGGGATCTCCTTGAGATTTTTCAACAAAATCTGTGTAATTTCACTGGCACTCTCGCGCTTCCCCCGCTGAATCCAGGTAATCATCATTCCAACGACAATACTAATACGGAGGTTAATGGAGTATTGGTAGTAGGCCTCGGCCGCCGCGGCCCGTGGCGATGCGGCCATAATCGTCCTGGTGGCATTTTGAATGACATCAATCCGTTGGTTCCGGATAAGCGCTTCGAGTACATCAGATTGCTTTTCCCAGTATTCAAATACCGACTGAATAAAGGTTACCTGGTTGGCCCCCTCCCGGCGGTACTTGGCATTAAACTCGGTCGTCAGTTCTTGAAACATCGTATCACACTTCCACTTGAGGATGTCCAAGGGTTCGTCAAAGTTACGGTAAAAGGTGCTCCGTCCCACCATAGCCCTTTTCACCAGTTCCGTAATATTAACTTCGGTCAGCGCTTTAGTCTTCAACTCGTCAATCAGGGCCCGGTAAAGTGCCGTGGCCGAGGTCAATGAACGTTTATCGCTTTTAATATGGTACATAATCACACTACCTGTCCTTTAAGATATGAAACAATTGTACCACAATATGTTATATGATACAATAGTTCCACAAATATTCTGATACTTAGTGGACCCCGATCCGGTCCCAAAAAAGGGAAGAAGCGATTGATCATGATTGATAATAAGAAAGTTCCTGAGCAATCACAACAGTTAAGCCGGTCGTTAAACAGCCGGCACATTACCATGATTGCCATTGGTGGGGCGATTGGCACCGGCCTATTCCTCGGTTCTGGACAGGCCATTCACAATGCCGGACCCTCCATCATTATCTCCTACCTCATAATGGGAATCTTCACCTTCTTGTTGATGAAGGCCCTGGGTGAACTATTATTGTCCGATACGAGTAAACACTCCTTTATCGACTTTGTTGCGGAATATCTCGGTCCCCGTGCGGAATTCATGACTGGCTGGATGTACTGGATCTGTTGGATCAGCCTGGCCATGGCAGACCTAACGGCGACCGGGATTTATTTAAAATTTTGGTTTCCTACACTCCCCCAGTGGGTGGGACCCCTGATTATCGTTATCCTATTGATGTTGGCCAACATGGTCAACGTGGGCCTGTTCGGTGAAATCGAGAGCTGGTTTTCCTTTATTAAGGTCGCCGCAATCGTTGCCCTGATCGTGGTTGGTACCATCATGGTTATCACCCATAAGGTCGTCAACGGTGTCCCTGCCAGCTTCGGTAACCTGGTTAAGTACGGTGGATTATTCCCCACTGGCGGAAGCAGCTTTTTAATGGGCTGCCAGATGGTCGTCTTTGCCTTTGCCGGAATTGAGATGGTGGGGGTTACCGCCGGCGAGACCGCTAACCCCAAGGAAGAACTCCCTAAGGCAATTAACACCCTGCCAGTTCGAATCATCCTCTTTTACCTGGGATCAATGGCCGTCGTTATGGCAGTTTACCCCTGGGACCAGATCAAGACGACGGTCAGCCCCTTCGTCCAGGTCTTCTCCGCAATGGGGATTAAATACGCGGCCGGAATTATCAACTTCGTGGTATTGACGGCGGCCATGTCGGCTACCAATAGTGCCCTCTTCACCACTAGCCGGACACTGTATACCCTGGCACTCAGCGGTAACGCCCCGCACTACTTTGCCCAACTGAGCAGTGAGGCCGTCCCCAAGCGGGCACTGAACTGCTCCTCATTAGTCCTGCTGTTAGTTGTAGCGCTGAACTACTTCTTACCGTCCAAAATCTTCCAGATCATTTCCAGTGTTTCCACGATTAACTTCCTCTTTGTCTGGATCATTATCATGGTTTGCCACATCCGCTACCGGCAACGGAGCCAGCACCCTGGAATCTCCCCCATGCCCGGTTACCCCTTCACTTCGTGGCTAACCCTCCTCTTCTTCATCAGTATTTTAGTCGTCCTCTTAATCGAACCGGCGACCCGCCTCTCGCTTATCCTCTTCTTGATCTTCTTTGCACTCCTCTTTTGGCAATACAAACTACTCACGAGGCGCAAGTGAAAAAAGTGGCTGAGGTACTTCCCCAGTCACTTTTTAGTACTTAAAAATATCAAGATGGAGCTGTTGGCTCAGCCTTTCTAGTAGGTCTAGGCCGGCAATGCTGTTACCAGCCTGATCTAAGGCCGGGCTGAAAATACCGATCCCGTAGTTGGGGGCTGCCGCTACAAGGCCACCGCCCACCCCACTCTTGGTCGGTACCCCGATTCTGACCGAGTAAGTTCCGGATTCAGTATAGAGTCCCGTGGTCATCATGACAGACTTCGCATAGGTCGCCGCGGCACTGGAAACGATCCGTTCACCATCCCACGGTGCAACCCCATCATTAGCCAAAACCGCGCCTAAGTTGGCCAGACTTTCACAGGTTACCATAAAAGAACACTGCTTAAAGTAGGTCTCCAGGCTACTAGTCGCACTGCGTGTTAGGGTTCCCTTCGCTTTCAGGTAATAGGCCAGTGACCGGTTCATATCCCCCGTTCGGGCCTCCGATTGGTAGATCTCCTCATTTAGGCTAACCTGGGGATCATGGCAGATCTTGCGGGTAAACGCGAGGAGCTGGTCCACCGGCGATTGCCCATTCTCTTCAGTAATTAAGGAGGAAATTACGATTGCCCCACTATTAACAAAGGGGTTAAGGGGCTTTGTCTCCCTGGTAATCTCCATATTCAAAATGGTATTGAAGGCAAACCCCGTCTGGCGGGTTCCCACCCGTTGGTTAACCGTCGTCAGTCCCAAGTGTTCGATTGCGTACAAGAGGCTAATTACCTTGGATACACTTTCAATCGCAAAGCGGGTCTGCGCCGCGCCAGCACAGACTCTTTTGTTATCTTTAATATTAAATAGATAGACGCCAAGCTGGTAGGGGTCTACATCTGCTAGGGCGGGGATGTAGGTCGCTACCTGCCCCTCATCAATCCGTCGCCAACTATTTTGAATTGCTTCTTCTAAGTTCATCACTACTCATCTCCCTTTCATATCATATCGTGATTAACCGGAGAAACAAGAGTGAATCTTAGGCGGAAGGAGTAGGCCAACCATATACCAAAAGGCCCCTAGTATTCAGAAAACCTGAATACTAGGGGCCGCTTAGTTTTTATAAAGAGTAATAATCCACTTACTCTATATAATTACTTGTCTTCACGCTTCTTATGCCGTCCAGCAATGCCGAGCAGACTAGCAAACGCAGCTAGGAATAGGCCAAGCTCAGAGAGAGCTGCATGGTTACTATTACCAGTTTGTGGCAAGCGTTTAGTCTTATTCTGGTCAGCTTGCTGTGCGGATTGCGAAGCAGTGGTGCCATTATTAAGGACAATATTCGAATCACGTCCAGTCGTGGTCGTGCCGTTACCGTAACCTGGAACAATTATTTGACCAGGTGTGGTTGGTTGACCCGGTGTTACCGGAGTCGTCGGGTTCAGCGGACTCGTTGGGTTCGTTGGTGTCGTTGGATTAATTGGCGTTGTCGGATTCGTTGGGTTAACTGGACTGGTCGGCTGCGATGGACTCGTCGGCTGTGTTGGATTTGACGGGTTCGTCGGCTGTGTTGGATTCGATGGATTGGTTGGGTTCGTCGGTTGCGTTGGCTGCGTCGGATTTGACGGGTTGGTTGGGTTTGACGGATTCGTCGGTTGCGATGGATTCGTCGGTTGCGTATTAGGAATATAGTTAATCGTGACATCCTGAAGTTGCATGTCAACGGTTGGATCCTGAATAGCACCAACATGAGCGATAGTTGGCGTATAACCTGGAACCGTCGGCGCGTCAACCGCACTTAAGCCGTTATTAACTAACTGCCAATCGGTATAAGTCGTTTGACCAGTAACTTCGTTGTATTCACCGGTCCGCGTAAACTTAGCAGATTGATTAATGACTTGTGGTTCTTGACCAGGAACGTTAATCGTAATCTTCCGCGAGATCGTCTTGTTAAGTTTTGCCGGATCGGTAATTGGATCAAGCTTTGGCGTTACCCGAATATTGATAGCTGGATTCTGATCTTTAAGCGTGACATTTTCTGGAATATTTTGACCAGGTACAAGTACGTAATGATCAGGAATGTTAGTCCTGATAGTTACAGTTTGTCCAGTCTTACCAGGAATTGTATCGGTCTTGACGATCTTACCAGAATCATCAACATAGTTAACAACTTGAGATTGGTTATTAGCTGTGTAGTTAATTGTTACATCGTTTAACTTAGTATCAACTGTTGGGTTAGCAATACCTGCAACATGAGAGATAGTTGCCGTGTATCCTGGAATAACTGGAGCATCGTAAGCATCCAAGGTGTTTTGATCAAGCTTCCAGTCGGTGTAAGCAGATTGACCAGTGACTTCGTTATATTCACCAGTCCGCGTAAAGGTTGCCTGCTGATTAATGACTTGTGGAGTTTGACCTGGAACATTGATCGTAATCGTACGGTTAATGGTCTTGTTAAGTTGAGTTGGATCAGTAATTGGATCAAGCTTTGGTTGGATCTTGATGTCAATTACTGGGTTGTTGTCACTTAACTTGACACTTGCTGGAATGTTTTGATCAGGTACTAGAGCATAGTGATCAGGAACATTAAGCGTAATTGCAACAGTTTGGTCAGTCTTGCCAGAAATGGTGTCGGACTTAACGATCTTGCCAGTTGGATCAATGTAGTTGATCTTTTGGGTCTGGTCATTAGCCGTGTAGTCAATGTCAACAGTTCGATCTTGCCAATTAGTAATCTGATCTTGAGTTGGCGTCAATGCTTTCAGTTCCTCAGCCGTCCCAGTCTTGATTTCCGGAGTATAGCCTGGCACTACCGGGATAGCGAATTCATCGAATCCAGCCTTTGAACCATTAGCGACTGTCCAGTTACCATACGTTACATTACCAGTTGCATCGTCAATAGTTGCTTCACGTTCATAGTGAATTGTGACCTTAGTAGTCTTCAATCCAGTACGTGGGTCAGTAACGTTAATCGTCCGGGTCATGTCACGGTGTAGCGTTTCATAACTAACATCCGTCTTTGGAGTCCCGTCGCCCGGTTTCTTGTCCGGGTTGCCTGGAACCTTGTCACCCGGCTTTGGTTCGTCGCCTGGCTTTACCGTTACCTTGTGGTGAGATACCTCAACAGTAATTGTTGGAATACCATCAGTACCAGCAACTACAGAAGCCGGAATCGTTTGACCAGCCACTTGATCAAATCCAGCAGGAATTTGTGGCGTAATCGTAATCGTATCACCAGTCTTACTAGCCAGATCGGTGTGACCAACTTCTGCGTTCTTGTTATCAACGTCAACGTAGACGATCTTACCAGTCTGTTCACTAGCCGTGTAGTAAATATCAATCGTGGTGTTCTTGGTGTTTTCATCAACGGTTACCGCTTCTACTGACTTATCAGGAGTGTAACCAGCAACTACTGGAGCAGTATAAGCTTTCCAGTCGATAGAATTCGTTGACCAAGCTCCATAAGTTACGTTACCAGTTACTTCATCAACCGTAGCGTCACGGTAAATCTTAGCTGTTTGAGTTACAGTACTGATCTTACCATTTGGCTTGTGAACATTAATTGTCCGCGTTACCGTCCGGTTCAGATCTTCACTATGTGCCCCATTAATGTCCTTGTTAGTCGGTGTTTTATCGCCTGGCTTTACAGGGTTAGTGTGTGGAACATTAGTCGTACCGTGCTGAATCTTAACCGTGATATTAGCCGTTGGCGTGCCACCAAAGGTAATAGTCTTTGGAGCATCCGTTTGCCCCGTTACTAATACCCATCCAGTAGGAATCTTAGCATTAGTATCAACCGTTTGATCAGTCTTACCAGATACAACGAAGTGACCACCGTCAACTGGGTTGCCATCCTTATCAACATAATCAATTGTCATGGATTGATTATTAGCCGTGTAATCAATATTAATGGTTTGGTCAGTCCAATTAGTAATCTGGTCTTGACTTGGCGTCAAAGCAGCTAATTCATCTGACGTACCAGACCTAATTTCACTAGTGTAACCAGCAACTGTAGGGATGTTAAAGGCATCAAAGCCCTTTGCTGAACCATCAGAAACATTCCAAGCACCATAAGTTACATCACCAGTTACATCATCAATCGCAGCAGTACGTTCATAGTGAATCGTAACCTTAGTCGTGTGAAGGCCGGTATGTGGATCCGTTACGTTAATCGTCCGCGTCATGTTCCGATGCAACGTCTCGTAGCTGACATCGGTCTTTGGCGTCCCATCGCCCGGCTTCTTGTCAGGATTGCCTGGTACCTTGTCGCCTGGCTTTGGTTCTTGACCCGGCGTAACCGTAATCTTGTGGTGGCTGACCTTAACAATCACATCCGTAATCCCATCTGCCGTAGCTGTTTCAGTGGCCGGGATGGTTTGACCAGGAACAATATCATACCCTGCCGGAGCAACTGGCGTAATCGTAACCGTGTCGCCGGTCTTCCCGTTCAAGTCAGTATGACCAACTTCGGTATTCTTGTTATCTACATCTTGGTAAATAATCTTACCGGTTTGCTCATTGGCCGTGTAAGTAACCGTAATCGTACTATCCGAATTATCACCACTGACTGTTGTCTCAGGTACGGTTGTCGGATCAGCAGTGTAACCGGCAAATTCATGTGACGTAAAGCCAGCGAATTTATCATTGCCGTCCTTTGCTATCCAGGCACTCTCGCTGTTAGGCACGAGCTTGCCAGTTACCGAATCATACTGAGCGGTCCTAGTAAAGTGAACAGTCTGACTCTTTTCACTATCTGGAATCTGGCTCAATTGATCGGCGGTCAAGCCCTCGTAGTCGATTGTTCGCGTAACGTCCTTGGTCAAATCATTTTGCTTGAACCAATCCGTATTTGTTGGGTCCGGGTTGGTATCAGGCTTAGCTGGATCAACTGTCTTGGTCTTGTGAACTAACTTAATGTTTAGAACTTGGTTCAATGCTTTACCAAATGTGTAGGAAGTTGGAAGAGTTTGACCTGCAGCTAATTCATAGTTTTCTGGGATCGTTAAGTTAAGATCTACGCTATTACCATTAACCCCTGTCTTAGTAATTACTTTACCAACTTGCGTGTTGCCTTCATTAGTATCTTCAAAAGTAATCGTCAAGGTTGCATCCAATGTGAACTTAGCATTTGAATTAATCTTCAGGCTGTAGTTCTTGTTGGCATCCCTAAGGCTTTGAAGACTTGCTGGCGTCAGGGTGACATCGTAAACGCCAGATTCACTTGGCGTTCCGTTAGTAAACTGGTAGGTCAGACCTTCTGGAATTGTGATACCAGTAGCACCTGAGGTATTGAATTTACCATTATTAATGTCAGTCTTTGTACTTTCTTGACTACCGCCAATTGTGACATCGGCTTCGACTGGACTAATGACATACTTGAACATACCACTTTCGCTGATGTGGTAGTTTGGATTATTATCTTGTAACTTCTTCAAACCATCTGCATTCAATGCAATGTAGTAAGTACCGGCATCGGTTGGAGTAGTAGTCAAAGGATTGCCATTCTCATCTACCCACTGGTAATCGCTAACAGGAATATTAGCGGTGTTCAAACTTTCGCCGCTAATTAAACCATTTGCAGTGAAGTTACCATCATTAGGATCGATTACCCCAGCTTGACCATCGTAGGTCTTGCCAGCAGTTGCACCAGTCTTATCACCTAACGTGACAGTAAGATCTTTCTTATTAATGGTGAAGGTGGCACTGCCAGTATCACCATTAATTGTGACATTACCTGTGCCGGCTACCCTATCGACGATGCTTTGCAACTTAGCCGGATTAATCTTAATCGTGTAAGTACCAGCATTAGTTGGCGCATGGCCATCTGCAGTATCCCAAGTGTAGTCACCATCTTCAAGTTGGTAAGTTCTTTGAGTGGTTCCTGTCCCATCTGGAATTGTAAACGTTATCTGGATGTTACCATCTGTACTATTTACTTCAGCGGTCGTGACAGAGTGACCATCATAGGTCTTAGAAGCAGAACCAGCAAGCTTTGCGCTACCCTGAGCAGCGGTAATGGTGTAAGTGTACATCCCACTGATGGCACCATCTGCGAAGCTGTAGTTAGTATTAGCATTCTTGATCTTATTAATACCGCTATCCTTCAACTTCAAGTAGTAAGTCCCGACATTGGTTGGAAGACCGGTCATAACAGTGTAAGTACCGTCAGCGTTCTTTGTCAGCCATTCGTAGTCATCGTTATTCAGACTAGAAAGATCTAAGTGTTCACCAGTTACTAGACCACTTGGAGTCCAAGTTACTGAGTTAACAACATCGCTAACTGAAGTACCTTGACCGTTGTAAGTCTTTGTACCACTGTTTCCTAGTTTATCTGTAGCAGCCTTTGGATTAATCGTGTACTTAATCGTCCCGTCAACTGCATCAAAGCTGTAGTTCGGGTTGGAATTTTGCAATGCTGCCAAAGCTCTATCTGTCAAACGAGCTTCGTAATTACCGACCTTAGTTGGAGCGCCAGTAAGTTTAGTGCCATTTTCGTACCAGTCAAAGTCATCAGCGGTCAGGCCTAATTTAGACAATGCAGTACCACTTACAGTATCAGTACCGCTAATGTTCAAACCACTGAGGTCTAATCCGGCAGCTTGACCATCGTAGGTCTTACTTTGATCATTACCAGAAATAGTTACGCCACTGATTGGCTTAGCAACGATTTCAAATGTAGCTGAACCAGATAATTGATCAGCACTAAGAGTTACGTTTCCACTACTAATTTCACTATCGATAGCAGCTTGCAAGTGGGCTAAACCATTTGAAGTCAACTTAATCGTGTAAGTACCCTTCTGACTTGGTGCTGAGGTTAACTTAGTATTTCCATCGTACCAATCATAGTCACCATCTTGCAGCTGGTAAGTACTGCTGTCGGTGCTCCCTGGGTAGGTGAACTTAACCTCAATACTGCCGCCATTATTGATCTGTGCAGTAGTGACACCAGACCCATCAAAGACCTTTTGGTTGGATCCGGATAATGCCGCAGAAGCCTCAGTTGAAGCAGTGATCTTGTAGGTTGCATTAGTATCAAATGTCCACTTGTAATTATCACCATTGTTGCCAGTCAGGTTCTTCAACCTAGTTTTAGCAGATGGCGATAAGGCAATCGTGTAAGTACCAGCAGCAGTTGGAGTAATTGCATTGCCGTGAGCATCGACAAATTGAAGATCATCATTGGTTAAAGTGATCGTTTGAGCTGTGCCATCGGGGGCGTAAACAGTAGCGGAGTAGCTGTACTTATTAGGATGTAAGTCATCCGACGTAGTAGCTTTGCCATCGTAAGTCTTACCATCACTACCATCTAGAGTAACAGTGGCTGTACCTTGGTTAACATTGAATGTGCCGTGCGTAGTGATATCACTAGCATCTTGTGGGTAAGCATAGTTAGTGCCCAATTTTTCTTTGATGTTGGCCAAACCTTGAGCAGAAAGAACAACATTGTAACTGCCAACACTGCCTGGTGTTTGACTGAAGGCCAAGTCACCGTCTTGAATTGTGTAGTCCAAAGTAGAACCACCATCAGTTTTGACAGTCAAAGTGTAGCCTGAAGGATTATTCTTTATAGCATTCAGCCAATCAGAAGTACCATAAGTTACTTCATTATTTTTAGCAACTGTAATAGTCACCGGCATTTGGTCAACATAGAATTCAGCAGTTGGTGTGGTTACAGGATCTGTTGCTTGTTTCCAGTCGTAGTTAGATGAACCGGTTAAAGCAGCAAGCTTTGCAAATCCTGCAGCAGATAACTTAACTGTGTAAGAACCCACATCACCTGGTGTAGTTACAAATTGCAGATCACTAGCATCAAAGTTGGCATTTGTATAGATGGTCTTTGTTTCACCATTGGCAGGAGCAGTAATGGAAATCGTGTAACCATTTGTACCACCGTATTGGATATTAGCAGGCTCACCATATCTAATGTGTTGTGCACCATTAATCTTAACGGTAGCTTCAGCCTGCTTAATGACATACGTAGCCGGGTCATGTTCGGCTTCCACGATCCCCGAACTAGGTTCCGCGTCTCTAGTAAGGCCATTAGCTTCACCGATTGCATCCCAGTCATAATTTGGGAACCGATCCTTCAGTCTGTTAAGTAGCTGGCTAGAAATCATTACCTGGTAAGTACCAACATCCTTTGGCATTTGACCATTCGGCATCTTATCAGTGGTTGCGTAGCCACTGATGTAGACATCGCCAGCCTGCATACCACCAATCCTTGTCAGAATCTCTGCAAGGTTTGGTTTATCTGGATCGCTATCTGGCCAGTTAGTTAGACTGACAGAATACTTCTTTGGATTAAGTGGCAGGTCAGTCCCATAAATCGTGGTTTGGTTACCGCTTAAGGTTACCTCAGCCTTGTGTTGGTAAATTAAGTAGTTACCTACGCTGCCTGACAAACTAATGTTATAGTTCTTAGCACCAGTCAATCCTTTAAGAGTATCGAGGACACTGCTCTTCAAACGAACATAGTAAGTCGGGTTACCAGTCTTCCCATTTGCTGGAGCATTAGCGTTCGTTACAGGATTGCCGCTTGCATCGACAACTTCAAGATCATCCGGAGTTAAAGTGAACTTGCCAAGATCAGTTGGTTCACCAGTTAAGGAAGTATTGCCATCTCCCCAAACTAGCTTAATATCACCACTATTGATTTGGGCTTGGGTCACGGCAGCGTTCTGGCCATCGTAAACCTTGGAGGCAGTCCCTGAAACACCAATTACCAGAGTAGCTGGATTAATAGTGTAAGTGATCTTACCGCTGATTAAGCTAGTACCATCGTTATCAACAAATGTGTAGTTCGGGTTGGCATTAGCAATTGCATCCCTACCATTCTTACTCAATTGCAAGTAGTAAGTTCCAGCATCTTTAGGAGCAGCAATCACATTTCCACTTGCATCGACCCATTCAAAGTCATCGGCAGACATGTCTGGAATGGTTAAACCTTCACTATTGTTAAAGCCGTAGTTCTCCTTGAATTCACTATTAGATGGATCAATTTGAACAGTTTGACCATTGTAGGTACTTTGTTCATTACCGTGTAACTGCAGGTTTGACACAACGGACTGGGTAATGTCAAAGGTAGCACTACCGGTAGTGGTAGTATCCCCAGATAGTACAACGTTGCCTGCACCAACCGCAGCATTGATAGCGGCTTGGATTTTATCTAGACCTGACCTAGTCAGAGTGATGGTGTAGTGTCCCTGGTTCTTTGGTGCAGAACCATTGGTAGTGTTCCAAGTGTAGTCGCCATCCGTCAGTTGGTATGTCGACGGCAAGTTAGCAACAGTTACACCTTCAGGGCCACTGATTACAATCTTAATCGTTGAACCGTTGCTATAAAAATCATCAGTAGTGACGGCGTTCCCGTTGTAGACCATCGAGTTGTGACCACTAAGTTCAGTCGTCGCTGTAGCAGCCTTAATCGTGTACGTTCCCGTACCAGCCGAAGCCGTGGCCGACCAGGTGATGTTGTCACTATTAATGGCCTTAATGTGGTTCCAACCGGCCTGTGACAGGCGAACTTGGTAGGTACCATGGTTAAGTGGCGCAGTCTTCGTCCAGGTCCCATCGACATTAAATTCAAGGTCACCATCAACCAACGTGTAAGTTGGGTTTTTAGGTTCATCTAATGTAATTGAGAATCCTTTTAGATAATCAGGATTTGCACTACCAGTGTAAGTATAGGTTGGGTTACCACTGAATGTTGCCGAACCAAAAGCCTTATTAATTACCAAAATACCAAAACCGGTACCTTGCGTAATCTGGTAGTTCTTCCCGACTGCATTCTGAACCTTGGTAACCCCATCAGCCGTCAAAATAATGTGGTAAGTACCACCAGCATTAATTGCGGTAGTTGGGTGACCACTGGCATCAACAATTTGAAAGTCGTCAGAGTCCAAGTTCATACCGGATGGGGAAACAACCGAACCGGTACTACCAGGATCATTGGCAAAGTTAACCTTTACACTATTACCACTAAAGATGTCGTAAACAACGTTAATTGCATTGCCAGTGTATGTTTCGGTTTGAGTTCCGCTAACATTTACTACATTCTTTGATGCATTGATAGTAAATGTGGCATCCCCGGTAATTGCACTATCCGCAACAGTAGCATTAGCTTGATTATCCTGACCCTTGCCGGCGAGTTCTTCCAGTGCTGTTCTAATATGAGCCTTACCAGCAGCAGTCAAAGTGATGGTGTAAGTACCAGCATTAGCTAAGTTACTATCAGCGGAATCGTTTGGCGTAATTGTGTAATCATCATCAGCCAAAGTGTATTTAGCACTAGCATCTGAGCCTGGGAAGGTTAAGTTAACAACAACTTGGCCATTACTATTAATCTCTGCGGTTGTAATTGCTTGGCCGTTGTAGGTCTTTTCATTGCTCCCACTTAAAGTTGCGGTACCTTGAGCCTGACTAATGGTGTAGGTAGCTTGCCCGGTACTAGTAGTTAAAGTAAAGTTCGGGTTATCAGCCTTCAGCTTAGCAAAGCCGGCATCCGTTAACTTGATGTGATAAGTACCAACGTTCTTCGGCTCACCCTCAACCCAAGCAAAGTCACTACCAGTAAGACCATTAGCATTCAGTACTACGGTCTGACCATTTAAAGTGGTAGTAAATTGCAGCTCAGTTGGATCAATCGAAGTAGTTGAGGTAGCATCATAGGTCTTGCCATAAGTGCCTACATTACTTAAAGTTGCGGTGCTCTCAAGTGGAGTAATCTTGTAGCTTGCTGAACCAGTAATTGCACTATCAGCAACCGTGACATTAGCTTCGTTATTTTGACCCTTACCAGCAGCATTTTCTAGCAGGTTCTGAATTACGCTTGGCTTAAGCGAAATTGTATATGCCGTACTATTGGCATCGACTGGAGCCTGACTATCTGGTGTGTTCCAGACAAAGTCATCAGCAGTCAATTGAACTGTCTCTGAATAATTTGCATCGCCATTCTTTGGGTAATGCAAAGTCAAAGTAATGTTGTTATTTGTATCGGAACGATTCAAATCATCCACAGTAACGGCTGAACCATTGTAAGCTCTAGTACCTGCACCACTTAGGGTTGCACTAGCTTGAGCTTGGGTAATGGTGTAAGTACCTAAGCCAGAGTTAGTTAAAGTGAAGTTCTTATTGTGAGCTTGCAAAATAGTTAAACCAGGATTAGTTAACTTGATGTAGTAAGTACCAACATTCTGTGGATTTGCAACCGTATTACCGTCAGCATCTACCCACTGGAAGTCGGCACCGGTTAAGCCGGTCATATCCAAGTTAACTGCTTGACCGTTCAATTGAACAGTTACACCTAACTTAGTTGGATCAATACTGGTCGTCGCAGAACCATCGTAGACCTTGGTGTAGTTACCTTCAGAAATGTTGTTTAAGACAGAGTTGGCACTTAATGGATTGATTGTAAATGTGGCATCACTTGTAATAGTAGAATTGCCATCCTTATCAGTCCAAACGATGTTGTTATTGCCATACTTACTCTTGATGGCATTTTCACCTTGAGTAGTTAAGCGAACTTGGTAAGTAGCGGTATTGGTTGGTAAAGTAGTTGTCCAAGTTGTGCCGTCAGTTGAAAATTCTACATCGCCAGCGTTCAAGTCAAGAGTACCGGCGTCAGCTGTCGGGCCGGTAACCGTGATCTTTAAACCAGTAGCTGAATTATTCAAATCACCAGTAGTAATTGGCTGACCAGTATAAGTTGCTGAACCATTACCGGTTAACTTAGCAGTAGCAACAGCTGAGTAAGTAACATCCACAGTCTGATTACCACTATCTGGAGTAATAGTCAGTGCTGGGACACTAGTTACCGGTTGACCATTGATGTAAGCCGTGTAGCCTGGTTTGACAATATTAGAGTCAGCCTGCTCTCCATCCGTAAATTGTGCAAATGTCTCGTGTGCTACGGTTTCTGAAGAAGGATGGTTCCAAACATCATCACCAGCTACGAATGATGACGTACCATTATTGCCTACTATTCCACCAAAGACAATCCTGGTATCACCATAGTCACCATCTCGACCGGTTCCTTTATTAATCCGAGCAGTACGGTTAAAGGTAACGGTTTGGGTTACGGTGACGACATTATTAGAAGCTGGAACATGGATATTAATTGTTCTTGTAATTTCCTTCTTTAGCAAACTACTTGGTACATAGAATGTCGTTAAGTCATTACGGTACAACCAATCACTATCCTTATGATCCGTGAAAGCATTCCCGTTAGAAGCTGAACCATACGCTGGTCCTGCAAAAACAATAGAGTGATGTCCTTGATTGTCATCACTATCTGTAATGACATCATATCCATTCAGTGTAGGGGTATCAATTTTCCATGAACTACCACTATTATTGGTGATGTTCCATAGGCCTTGACCAGTCTTCGTACCATTTGGACTAGTATAACCGCCTGAAATGACAGTATACCCTGGCGTTGCTGTATCACCAGCTGTCTGATCCCAGGACCAGTCAGTATAACTAATAGTCCATTTAGTATGGTCGGAACTGCCATTTGTACTGAAACCTGTGACAGTTCTTTGATACCATACTTTAATTTGCGCAGATGATTGTTTAGTGCCATCTGGCATATCCACAACATTGGCATCTTCATAACTGCCATTTGC
Organism: Limosilactobacillus sp.; assembly: GCF_051873035.1. Taxonomy (GTDB): domain Bacteria; phylum Bacillota; class Bacilli; order Lactobacillales; family Lactobacillaceae; genus Limosilactobacillus. The sequence goes on along the minus strand of NZ_JBJEEL010000067.1, from coordinate 9,605 downwards.
GTTGTATTTCTGATAGTGCTCAGTAATTACTCGACCTTGAACATCAGTCGTGGGAGCGAAGTAAACCGTATGCGTCGGCATTGTATCATAAACGGAATTAGTTGGTAGGTAAGCTTCATCTCCATACCAGTCTGGTGCACAAAAGCGAGTAGCATCTGCACCCCAGAAACGACCGCCATCACTATTTCTTTCCCAATCACCTTGTTTAAACACAGTATATCCATTAACAGTTGGAACTTGGTCCCAAACATTAACGCTACTTGCTGGTGTAGACCAAGCACCGGATACTACATGATAACCTTTAGTCCGACTAGTATCCCATTGCCAGTCTCCATAAGTTACCTTATCGGTTACTAGGTCTTTGATAGCACTCCGCTTGTAGTAAACGTCCATTATGTCATCGGGGGCTAACGTACCCATCGACTGGCCAGTAACCGCATTTATAAAGTTAACACGGATAGTTCTAGTTTGTTCGGCATATGGATCAGTCTTGCTTACATCTTCAGTCTTGTGCTTTAAATGAATAGTAATCGGGGTATTATTCTCCGCCTTAAACTTGTAGCTAGTTGATTGTCCTGATACTAACTCATAGTTTTCTGGAACATCTGAACTAAAATTAATAGTTTGATCGGTTGTACCTGTCTTAGTTTCAGTTTTTACAACCTTTTGACCATCATCATCGTCAACAAAATTAACAACTACGCTTTGATCATTAGCGGTGTAAGTTACATTAATCGTGGTTGGCTTAGTGGTACCATCTACTGTTACAGCTGGGATAGAATTAATAGTTGTCTCGGTTGTAGTCCCATTAGGGTTAGTTACAATCTGTTTTATTACTGTAGTATAGCCAGCAACCGTTGGGACAGTTTGCGCCGCCCAATTTTGGGTAGTAGTCCAATCACCAAATTGAACACCATCATCATTGTTATTAAGCACAGCGGTTCTCTTGATAATTCCTTCTTGGGTAGTTGTAGTCGGACTGGTCTCACCTGGCCTAGTAATATTAATGGTCCGGGTAACTGACTTTTGGAGGTCAGAAGTCTTTACATAGAAAACGGTCAGTGCAGGACGGTATGACCAGTCAGAATCATCAGCTTTTGTATAGACAGTGGAATCATCCTTATACTTATTTGGAGCTCCAAAGAAACCGGCATTAGCATTATTACCACCTGAAACTACAGCAGTATATCCTTCAATAGTTGGTTGTGGAATGCCAATTTGCTTTTCGCCTGTCTGATTATCGGTGTCAATATTTGACCAATTTGATCCTGCAGGGGCTGAAACATCTGAGTAACTTACATAGTAATCATTGCCGTAAGTAATAGTCCATTACGTATGGTCAGTTTTACCATTAGTAGCAAAATTAGTAGCAAAATTAGTAGCATGATTAGTGTAATTTACTGTTACATGGGCTGGGGCAAAAGCATCACTACCGGCTTGCCCATTTTCCCAGTATTTATAATTTACGGTAAGGGTTCTCTTAGCAATTACTTTATCTGGGACAAAGTACACTGTGTGGATAGGGGTCGTGTCATACCAATAATTGGTTGAAAGATAAGCCGTATTTCCGCTCCAATCTGGTGAGCAAAAACGGGTAGCATTGGCAGCAGTAAAACGGCTGCCGTCACTATTCTTTTCCCAATCACCAGATTCAATAGCAGTATACCCAGCAACGTTTGGAGTAATTGCATAGAAATTAACGTTACTTGCTGGTGTGGTCCAAGAACCGTGTACAATATGATAACCACGGTCGCGATTAGTATCCCATTGCCAGTTTCCATAAGTTACGTCACCAGTTACCAGATCCTTGGTAGCACTCCGCTTATAGTAAACATCCATCTGGGAAGCAGGTGCTAAATCACCCATCGATTGACCCGTGGCTGCATTGACATAGTTAACGGCTATTTGTCTGGTTTCTTTTGCTTGAGGGTCAGTGTCACTTACATCTTCAGTCTTGTGCTTTAAGTGAATAGTAATCGGCGTATTATTTCCGTCATTGAACGTGTAACTGGTTGGCAAAGTTTGCCCCGTTGCTAGTTCATATTTGGTCGGCACGGTTAAAGTAAAGTTGGTAGTTTGCCCGGCATTACCTGATTCAGTAACGGTGCTGACGACTTTTTGGTTTTCATCATCATCAACAAAGTTAATTTCTACAATTTGGGTATTAGAGGCATACGTAACATTAACCGTTGTGTCCTTAGTATCTACAGCCACAGGTACTTTCGGTACTGTGGTTCCCTTCTTACCATCAATGAATGTATTGTAGCCGGGAATAGCCGTGGGTGTGTAAGCAGCCCAATCTGCAATATTGTAATTAGCTGTCCAATCCTTAAATATGACTCTTGTATCCCCAGGGTCGGCAGGTGTATTGGAGCCCTTATTGAGGTAAGGTTGACGGGAATAAGTAACGGTCTGAGGAATTGAACTTTTCCCAGTTATCGGATTTGTTATGTTAATGGTTCTCGTAATAGTCTTACTAAGCATATCATTAGGCACGTAAAACGTAGTTAGGCTATCTCGATAGTACCAAGAACCATTAAGCGGATTATTAAACTGCTGAGCTGTCGCCGGGTTTCCAAAGACATCAGAAGAATTCACTGAATCTTCACGCATTTTCACGGCGGTATATCCATTAAGCGTGGGTGTATCTATCCCCCATAAAGTGGTGGTAGGAATTTCCCATAGTCCTTGACCTACCTTTTGACCATTGTAACGATAGCCACCAGAAAGCACCGTGACCCCTGGAGTTGCTGGATCACCAGCTGACCGATCCCATGACCAACCACCATAGGTAATCGTCCAATTCTTCGGATCAGTACTGCCATTCGTAGCAAAGCCGGTCGCCGTCTGCTGGTACCAAACATTTACTTGAGCAAATGCTTGCTTTGTACCATCCGGCATATTTACTACATCTGCATCAACATACTGACCAGTAGCTTCATCATATTTCTTGTAATGCTCGGTAATTGTCTTTTCTTCGGTTTGCACCGGAGCATAGTAAACCGTATGCGTAGCAGTTGCTTCGTAAACTGGGGCATCAGCAGTAAAAGCTACAGAATTAGCACCGGTAATAGTGGTTGAAGTTCCACCATAAGTTGGGAAAGTAAATTTATTGGCGTCAATATTAGACGTACTACCGTCCTTATTCTTTTCCCAATCACCTTTTGTAAATTTGGTGAAACCAGTCACATCCGGAGTAGCCACCTCAACAATCCCGTTGTTATCTTCCTCCGTCCATTCTTGTGGTAAAGTCCAATTACCTGATATTACACGATAGCCAGGAGTGGTACTGTCGCCTTGTGACTTGTCCCACTGCCAGTTCCCATAGGTTTTCTTACCAGTAGAATCCGTAGTAACAGTCCGCTTATAGAAAATCTGCAGTTGAGCATTACCCATGGATTGGCCGTTCTTTGCATTGACGTAGTTAACCGTTGCGGTCCTAATTTCAGTTTCCACAGTCTGAGAATCGGTGTTACTTCCATCCTTTTTAGCCGCACTAACCCCTATTTCAGTAGCTGAGGTCTTACTCGTTGCATCACTCTTATCCTTGGTCACATCCAGCGTTGTTTTAGCTGAGTTATCACCGGCAGTTGGAGCAACCGTACTCTTGGCCGGCGTTGCTGGTTTGGCCACGGCGCTTTGCTCACTGGCCGTACTCTGCGTCCCGGCGGTTGAAGCTGGTTGTTGGCTTTGCGCCGATGTCGGGGCAGTCTCCTGTTTCTTAGTTTGATCAATATTCTGCGCAGGGGTAGCCGCCTTTGCTGGCTTTACGGCTGTCTGTTCACTGTTACTTGTTGCTGAAGCCTTACTTGGTTGTACAGAAGCCGCCTTCTGGTCAGTTGGTGCGGTGTGGACTTCCACCGCGCTTGCTGAGGCTGGTGTTTCTTTTGGAGCAGTAGATGCCACTACACTACTATTTAAAGTTGCTGAATCGGCGTTAGCAATTACTGCTGAGCCTGTCGGGGCAGTCGAATTGGCAACTTTTTCTTCTACCACCGGTTCGGCACTACCGGCATTCTGATCCGCCTGCGCGCTCACGTTCATGACGGCCGTTGCCCCAAAAGTCAGTAAGAAGGTTGCACAAGCCGTAATCCACTGCTTCTTAGCTTTATATAGCTTATAATTGCGTCTTTCCGGCGTCGCATTTTTTAATTGATTATTCTTACTCATAATTGCTCCCCCTCTTAAACTTTCGACCTCTTGTCATCTTTATTATAAGGCGTATCAAGCATTTGTTTTAATTTTTCTTATAACACGATCAGTCATTTAAATAGAATTAATCTTTTCCTAGATATTATCAATCTCATCACTGATGTAATATACAATTATGATAATTAAGTCAATTAATATCTCCTGAATAAAATAAATCAGTCGCATTTAAATGCCTAAACCCAGTTTTTCCATATTGATAATTACTAATAACAAAATTATAACATGAATGCGCTTAAACATATATCAAGTCGACCGATAACAAAGCAATCGCAAGCGAAAATAAAATGAACGCTTAAATAATCATTATTATTAATAATTTTGATCGTATATTTTCGTCCAACCAAGTCTCGTATACTTAGTCCTAGTGGCATTTTGATTTTTTATCATTGCTCATTTATCGTTATATTAATATTCTGCATAAAAATTCTGCATATTATCTCCTGCCAAAAGCAAAATAAGCACTAAATATTCACAATGAATATTTAGTGCTTATTAGTGTATTGTATGCCTTAATTGTAAGTCCTATTTTAACGAACGTTACTCCCTGTCGATGCTTGACTATTAATAATAGCTAGCCTTATTAGACAGTAAGAAGACAATCACGTTGGTAATTTCAGCCGGTTGGGTATAGCGTTTCATCGGTACCAGGTCGATTAACTGCATTACCTAATGCATCGTTCAAAGGATTTCTTAGTCATATTCGTGTAAGTAGCCGCTGGTGATACACAGTTGACCCGGATTTCTTTATCAGCGTAGTCGGTGGCGGCACCCACCCCGGGTTAATCCTTTAATCCCGGTACCAGCCGTAGCTAACGAGGACATGGTTGGGGTTAGCAATTGTATAATCGCTCCGTACCTCTTCTTCAGGAATTCATTAGTCTCGGCCCGAATCAGGTAAAAGTAACCTTATTTAGCAGGGGAGAATTTTTGAATCAAAAATACCTGCTCCGCGTCTTAAAAGCGCTTGCCAAGCATTCTAGATTTAAAGCAATCTGATTAGTTTGAAGACAGGGATAATGACAAATAATCTTTTAGCAAAAGCCAATGTAATTAACATTCTAAGTGACTATTTAGGCGTTCGTGATGTCACACAGTTAACACCCGTTACTTTAATAGTTTTAGCCAGGCTAATCCGTGTATTTTATATGGTGGCAGCATTTTAGCAGGTAGAGATGCTTTAGCCACTACAATTCAAAACCGTGTTGTCCAACACTACATCATTTCTGCTGGGAATGGCCACACCACTCAACCTTTAAGAAACAAGATGCAGACAGTTTTTTACTTGAGGCAAACTTAAAGGACCGGTCTGAAGCAGAAATGTTCCAATTATACCTAGAACAAAAATATCATTTGCAAGCCGATTTTATTGAGACCCAATCAACTAGTAGTAGCTAAAAAAGCCAGCTGGTTTATGAAGATCAGCCGGCAGGAATGTGGTCAGTGGACCACTTTATTCAGTTGTTGATGGGCGAAATGCCACGATTAACTGATGGCGATAATGGCTATGGACCAAAAGTTAAAAACTATTTAGCATACGTAGAGATCCCGCAGAAAGTTAAAAATGCCTTTGAATACTTGAAGAAACTTAATCTAGAATCGTACGGACAGCTAATCCTGCGTTTGCAACGAAGAAATAGGAGCCACTAAATTAGTCATTATCCCTTACATCAATTCTCCCAAAGCCTAACAACTATCCTTCAATACAGTATGCCCGAACTGGTGATTCAGCAACCTCAAGCCGGCTTAAGTGATAACCAATCTTAGTAAGTTGAGCACTAATCTGGTCGAATAAGTAAGTAGTTAAGTTTTCTAGAGTCGGATTAAGCTGGTCAAATGGTGGTACTTCATTTAAAAAAGAATTGTTTAGCTGGTTAAGGACCTGGTTAACGCAATCTTCCATTTCCCCAAATTTCTTAAAGGCAGTAGTTGTAATTTGACAAGTAATTGAAAAGGTATGGGGATGGCGTGAGGTTGTACTACCATCTACTTGAACAATATGGCTAGCATTTAAGAAAAAGGATAATTTATAACTACTTTTTTTCACTTAGATCGTCCTTTCCACCAATTAAAATCATTTTTAATAACATTAACGATCGCGTTAGCTTCTTCACCAAACGAGCTAACCTTCCACTTAGCAGGTTCAGTCATCGCATTAATGATACCAATGACTTGGATTACACTACAGAGTAGGTAATATAACGGCAGCGAAAATAAAATGTACCACTTTGTAAGGTAGTAATGCCGGTCAGCCGGAAAATTCTTTAAGTAGGCTTGGATATTAATGAAATTTAATAACGACAAACCAACATACATAATATAAAGTACCAAGAAAGAAAAGCCGACAATCTGTGGCGAGTAGCCAAGCGGAATTAATACAATGAAGGCCGCAATCCAAATAATTCGTAAGAATAAGATCGTATGATCAAAAACTAGTCGGCGAACTATAAAGTTACCAAAGAAATCACGAATGCTGACCCGGTCGGCCATAAAATAATGAATAGCCTCCAACTCACCGCGTTGCCACCGTTGTCGCTGGGTATAAAGGTGGCCCAAGTTATCAATCGGTGTCACATAAAAGATAGCCTCTGGACACAAAATCACCTTTCCCTTCAACTGATAACGAATTTGAAAGGTCATGTCAATATCCTCACCGACTGTTTCTGTATTATACAAATGAGTTTGCAGCAGTCTTTCCCGCCGGAAGGCTGAAAAGGCCCCGGACATCGTGAAGAGCCGATTCCCCTGTGACTCTACAGCCCGCCCTGCTAAAAATGATTGAGCATATTCATAGTATTCATTTTCTCTTAGGAACTTTAACCAGTGCCGAGGAGTCCGACGAATAAGATTGCGTTGCGTCAGGATTGTCCCGGTTAGCGCATCAATTGACGAGTCCTCTTCGAAGGTACTGATCATATTTTTCAAAGCATCTTTTTCCAGCACACCATCACTGTCAATATGGATAATATATTTCCCTTGTGAATTATAAATTGCTGAATTGAGTGCTCGCGCTTTCCCTTTATCGGTATCAATCCATTGCATGAACAACTGATGAAAGTTAGCATGAGCGCGCTGATACTCTACAAAGCTATTATCCGTACTCTGATTATTTGCGACGATAATACTAATTAGATTAGTAGGGTACGTAGACTCAGCCACCGATTGAATACATTGGTACAACGTATCTGCGGAATTATAAACCGGAATAATCAAAGAAATCCGGGGATAAAATCGTAATGACTGGTGTAATTTAAGATGATGGGTCGCCCGTCGTAAACTCATAAAAGAAAAAAGAGCGGGAAAAAGTTCATAAATAATTGGAATAAGCATCCATGAAAGCCAGAAGCCAAGCTGGATAAGTAATTCTGTTGTCACTATCATGATTGCTCTCCCTTTCTTTGCCGCCAACCGCGTCGAATCTGTGCACGGGTAAAGGTATTATAGTATAACACGAGCACAACACTATAAAAGAATAATCGACCAACCAATGAGTGAGCCCAAAAAAGGGATGACGTACCCCATTGATTAACCACCACAATAATCAATAGTAACCGGCAAAGATTAGCGACTAGGATCCAAATAGCACCACTAATACCAATGATAAACCGCTCACTTTTAGTATAAATTGGATAGAAGATTAAAAGACTCTCGTAAGCAAGCGTTTCGATTGTTCCTGAACATTCATAGTTAATGAAAAGCTGAACGTGCTCATGGTGGGTAATAACATTAATTAAGTTGTTCGATAAGTTAACCGTATAACCCGGAATAACATAACTAAGCCAACCGAGGATAGCGGTTATCAGGTGAGCCATTAACCAGATTAAGTGAATGTTCGCCACTAATGTTGACAAAATAAAGAGACCAAAACTACCAATCCAAAAATAAATTCCTGTTAAATGAGCCCGTTTTAACACAGACAGGCAATATAGCCATAATACAATTATAAAGATAATCAAAAAGTACTTAAGCATGGCGGTCTCTTCCTAAAATCAAGCCCAGCCCAGCAAAACCGGCAGCAGACAAGGATAAAAGCAATGGTGCAGTAGATAAGCCAACCGTTGTAATCACATGATTGGTATTACCCGGAACTGTTAGCTTCATTATTGCCGACTGATTGAGTGATTGATTTAGTTTTTTTAATGGGATTACAAGTTCTATTCGTGGGCGGCGCTGGTTATAAATTACTCCTGCACGCCGCAAATAAATCTGGCGCTTCCGTCGGTGGTCAGTAACTACCAAGTTCACCGGAACCACTCTTTTCTTTCCTACCTGGTGAACCTTTTCCACCTGGCAACGGTAGGAATTAGTTCCAACGGCAATTCGGTAGTAGTTAGGCAGCGAATGATAGGCTCTAACACTAATGTGAGCATAATGATTATCAGCATAAAAGCTTATTGTCATGTCCCGAAAATGGTTATTAAGTGCCTGCCGATGGGTTGGCTGGGCCGACCAAGTTACAGCTGATTGGGCAGTTTGACCAACAAGAAAGAAGCCACCGACGATGGTCAAAATTAAAAGAATTATCTTACGCATTTCAATTTCCTATGGTTACAAAATTATATATGGCATATTGTAAAATTTAAGTTAACGGTTGTCTGACTGAACAGAAAAAACCATAAAGGTCTTTAACGGTGTCACCACAACTTACCAGAAAGAAGAACCTTTATGGGCACTACTATCTTATCATTTCAAAATCGCGTTGTCATTGAAACGCTCCATAAAGAGGGATATTCACTTAGCCAAATTGCTAAACGCATTGGTTTCTTTAAAACAACCGTTCATCATGAACTACATCGTGTTGATGGCCCCTATCAAGCTCGTCAAGCAGAGAAACTCCATCGTTCTCAACTTAAGCGTCGTGGAGCCAAGATCACACTTTCCCAACCGATAAAAAGGTCAATCTGTCGCCACCATCACAGAACGTCTTAGCCGGCTCACCGTAGTGAAACGATTGTCAGGACGTGAAGCCAGCCAATGACCAATACTTTGCTTGAGCTGTTCAAACAATTAGGTGATAATTTTGACTATGGATCATGGCAAAGAGTTCGCCAACTACAAGCAATTCGAGCAATTGATTAACAAGCCGATGCACTTTACTATTCGCCACACGAACGTGACACCAATGAGAATCGTAATCGAGTCCTCCTAAAGGCAGCAAATTGAAGATATTAGCGATCAAAAACTAGTTGAAATCAACTGGCAGCTTAACTCCCGCCCGATGAGATGCCTCAACTAGCGAACACCAATTGAAGTCTTTTTAGTCCACTTATTCAGGAATCGTTAACTTATTTCTTACAATCTGTCGAGTAAAAATAAAAGACTAGTCTTCAATAGAATTATCAAATCCTAAATTTCAAGAATAAGTTAGCCACTGGACTCAAATAAATAATACTGAC
>NZ_JBJEEL010000066.1:0-32424 GCF_051873035.1 Limosilactobacillus sp. | reverse complement strand
GGCGTTTTTTATTTACCACCAACTGGGTGGCTAACTTCATTCTATAATCTACCTTCCAAAAATAAAGGCCGGGGCACTAAACTTAATTACCTCATAAATACCACCGAGAAAAAATTGCTGACCCACGCTCGGGGAGGTCGTCATTAACCAAGAAATTACTGACTGGGTCATGACGGTGGTGACGGCCATTGTTTTTTCAAAATCACCGACGTCGGCCCGGTTAAGATTATTTAATTGGTCTATTTTGAACACCACCTAAGTATTACAAATATTACAATTTCCAGTATACACCCTCACCATTAAGTGGGGTTAAAGTACTGCTATTATGCGCTTGTGCTTAGTTGATCATGATAGCGGTGGCTTAATTGCCAGGGCCGTTAGCCGGACTTTTAAAAATTGGACCGTATCAATTTTCAAAAAGGTTGACTTTAAAATAAAACAGGTTATTATAATACATGTAAATTTGAATAATTTACGTTAGTTGTTAGAAGCACGAACGTATTTGATTTATTCAGAAGGAGTGTTTATTAGAATGGCAGTAGATTACGATTCCAAGCAATACTTGGAAAGTGTTGACGCTTACTGGCGCGCAGCCAACTACCTTTCAGTTGGTACCTTATTCTTAATGAGCGACCCACTGTTACGTCAACCATTACAAGCAAAAGACGTTAAGCCTAAGCCAATTGGTCACTGGGGTACGATTGTTCCTCAAAACTTCATTTACGCACACTTGAACCGTGTAATTAAGAAGTACGACCTTGACATGTTCTACATCGAAGGTTCAGGTCACGGTGGCCAAGTTATGGTTAACAACTCATACTTGGATGGTTCATACACTGAAATTTATCCTGAATATACTCAAGACACTAAGGGAATGGCTAAGTTATTCAAGCACTTCTCATTCCCAGGCGGTACTGCATCACACGCTGCACCTGAAACACCAGGTTCAATCCACGAAGGTGGGGAACTTGGTTACTCACTTTCACACGGTGTTGGTGCTATCTTAGATAACCCAGAAGTTATTGCCGCTGTTGAAATCGGTGATGGTGAAGCTGAAACTGGTCCATTAATGGCATCATGGTTCTCAGACAAGTTCATCAACCCAATCAAGGATGGTGCGGTATTACCAATCATCCAAGTTAACGGTTTCAAGATTTCTAACCCAACTATCCTTTCACGGATGAGTGACGAAGAACTTACTAAGTACTTCGAAGGTATGGGCTGGAAGCCTTACTTCGTTTCAGCTTACAAGGAAGCTGATCGTGAAGGTGAATTTAACGGTTACAAGGACCACATGGAAGTTCACGAACAAATGGCTAAGACCATGGATACTGTTGTTGAAGAAATCAAGGCTATCCAAAAGAATGCTCGTGAAAACAACGATGACTCATTACCACAATGGCCAATGATTATCTTCCGTGCTCCTAAGGGTTGGACTGGTCCTACTAAGGATCTCGATGGTAACCCAATCGAAAACTCATTCCGTGCTCACCAAATTCCTATTCCGGTATCACAAGATGACATGGAACACAAGGATATGCTTGTTGACTGGATGAAGTCATACAAGCCGGAAGAATTGTTCGACGAAAACGGTCACCCAGTTGACTTAGTTGAACAAAACACTCCAGATGGTGACAAGCGGATGGCGATGAACCCTATCACTAACGGTGGTATCGATCCAAAGCCATTAGTATTGCCTAACTACCGTGACTTTGCCGTTGATGTTCAAAACCACGGTACGGTTGTTAAGCAAGACATGCTGGAATGGGGTAAGTACCTCAGCAAGATGGCAGAACTGAACCCAGACACGTTCCGTGGTTTCGGTCCTGATGAATCTAAGTCTAACCGTCTGTACGCATTCCTTGACAATGACAAGCGTCAATGGATGGAAGGTATCCACGAACCAAACGACGAAAACTTGGCTCACGAAGGTCGGATGATCGACTCACAACTTTCCGAACACCAAGCTGAAGGGTTCCTTGAAGGTTACACCCTGACTGGTCGTCACGGATTCTTCGCAACTTACGAAGCATTCGGTCGGGTTGTTGACTCCATGCTGACTCAACACATGAAGTGGTTACGTAAGGCCAAGGATCTCTACTGGCGTAAGCAATACCCAGCATTGAACTTCGTTGATACTTCAACTGTCTTCCAACAAGACCACAACGGTTACACTCACCAAGATCCAGGTCTGTTGACTCACATGTTTGAAAAGGAACGTCCAGACCTCGTTAAGGAATACCTGCCAGCAGATACTAACTCTCTGTTAGCTGTATCCAACAAGGCCTTCAACGACCAAGAATGCATCAACATCTTCGTAACTTCCAAGCACCCACGTGCACAATGGTTCTCCATTGACGAAGCTACTGAATTGGTTGACAACGGTCTTGGCTACATTGACTGGGCTTCTACTGACCAAGGTAGCGAACCAGATGTTGTCTTCGCTTCCGCTGGTACTGAACCTACTGAAGAGTCTCTTGCCGCAATCGACATTCTGCACGACAACTTCCCAGAATTGAAGATTCGTTACATCAACATCATTGAAATTATGAAGCTGATGAACACCGACAAGAACCCAGAAGGTTTGACTGACGCTGAATTCAACCAATACTTCACTACTGACAAGCCAGTTATCTTTGCATGGCACGGCTTCCGTGACATGATCCAAGCACTGTTCTTCAACCGTGCTAACCACAACCTTCACGTACACTCATACGAAGAAAATGGTGACATCACCACTCCATTCGACATGCGTGTATTGAACGAACTGGACCGGTTCCACTTGGCTAAGGACGCTATTCAAAACGTACCTGGCTACGAACAAAAGGCTGCTTCATTTGTTGCCAAGATGGACAACATGATTAACAAGCACAACCACTACATCCGTTCAGAAGGTAAGGACTTACCAGAAGTTACTAACTGGACTTGGAAGGGTCTTAAGTAATCAACTGCTGATTACTAATTAAACACTTAATAAATACAGAATGGCTACGGAATTTTCCGTAGCCATTTTTTTGTTTTAAATTTTACCGTATTTCCCGATTCCTATATTATAATTGATAGTATTAGTTCAAAGGAAAGGAACTTTTCATCCTTATGGCAGAAGATTTACGGGTACAACGAACCAAGAGGGCAATTAAGAGAGCTTTTATTTCCCTGGTAAATGAAGAGGGCTTTGCCGACGTCACCATTAAAGGAATTGCAACTAAGGCAATTATTAATCGGCAGACCTTTTATAATTACTACCAGGATAAGTACGACCTAACTGAGCAGTTAAATGACGAGTACTTAGGGATATTGAAGGGGATTATCCAGCACCGTGTCCAGGAGTTGAAAAATACGGACCGGACGCTGCCATTTTTAAGTGACTTTTATAAGGACGTTGCGGATATTTTGGCTATTCGTGAAGCAATTTTGGCCCTGTTATCGATCCAGTATGATCAAAATAGCTTTAAAGACCGCCTTCAAAAGTTATTTATTGATATTATTCAGGACCAATTGTCAATTGAGTTTACCGACCTCGATATCGCAGTTATTGGTAGCTTCTATATCAATATGATCAGCTTTATCGCCAAAAACAATGTCAAACCGACGGAACAAGACATGGCCGAACTTCGCAAACTCGTTTTATTGATTATGCAATAAAAGCGGATCTGTCGACTAGGGTGACAGATCCACCGATACTGTCGAATAAACGACACTCTACGTTTTTTTAACGATTGTTCTTATCCGATATCCTCCTAAAATAGAAAGTGAAAAGAAGTTAACGAACAGCAATTATCAATAAATCCCGATTCTCGTTCGTAACTTCTTACCAATTAATTCTTAAAGGAGGTAGTTACCATGTTTCAAACTTTCTTTTGGATTTTAGCCATTTGGTTCATTGTTAACGTTATTTGGATGTGGTTCCAGCTTAACAACCAGTCATTACAAAAGTGGTTTGGCTGGATCAATGTGATTGCAGTTATAATTGGTTTTTGGGTATACTACGGCACCACTCATGATGCCGGCGGAATCGCTCCTTGGTTCCTAACCATGAACTGGGTTAACATCGTCATTGCATGTATCCAGTTCTACTTTGGTTACCGGAAAAACAACAATTAGCGAAAACTAATTATACCTGCGCCCTTGCTTTTACACCCTAAAAAATACGTTTTTCCAAGAAGCCTTTCCGCGATAAGGAAAGTGGGAGTTAGACAGGAGTTGGTCACGACTTCGTTTTTTGACGCGAAGCTAGTCTCTGGGAACCCCCGCGAGTACAAATAGAGGTCCAGAGTTCGGTTTTACCGGGCTCTGGGCCTCTATTTGTGTACCGCGTTGTTCGCTTTTGATCTGTACAGAGGGACTTATGTCACGTCCCCACTTTTAACGCAATTTTTGACTAAGGGACCTTCTGTCGGTACTTCTCTTCCGGTATAATTTAAAAGATTGAAAATGAGGAGGAGAATGATGGAGAATAAACGAATTGGTTTAAAGGACTACCTAGTAATCGGCTCACTGATCTTTGGGATGCTCTTTGGCGCTGGTAACCTGGTTTTCCCGGTCCACCTAGGACAACTAGCTGGTAACCACTGGGCCAGTGCGGCGGGGGGCTTTATCCTTTCGGGAGTTTTACTACCGTTATTGGCACTGGTGGCCCTAAGTATCACCCGGGCCCGGGGGCTCTTTGAATTAGCGCTACCAGTTGGTAATTGGCTGGCCCTGGCCTTTTTAGTCCTCGTCCACGCAACGATTGGACCCCTGTGTGCGACACCACGGACGGCAACCGTCCCCTACGCGATCGGAGTTGCCCCCTACCTTCCGGCCAACTTACAGCAGGTTGGGTTGGCCCTGTATACCGGGGCCTTTTTCCTCTTGGCCTACTTTTTTGCCCTAAAAGAGGGGAAGGTAACGGAAATTATCGGAAAGGTCTTAAATCCAGCCTTCCTAGTAATGTTACTAGTAATCTTTTTGATGGCCTTTATCTGGCCGATGGGGAGTCTTCGTCAGCCAGCGCCGACCACTGCCTACCGAGTTAGTTCGTTTGCCAATGGCTTTTTGCAGGGCTATAACACCATGGATGCCTTAGCAATGCTAATCTTTGGGGTAACCATTATTGCCGCTGTACAGCAACTAGCACCGGCTAAGCGGCAGGTTCCCCTGGCAACCGCAATTGGTGGGATCGTTGGGATTGCTGGTGTGGGGATCCTCTATCTCGGGCTAATTTACCTGGGGACAACAAGTCGGCACCACTTTGCAATCGCTAGTAACGGGGGGACAACGCTTAACCAGGTCGCTCACTACTATTTGGGAAGCTTTGGTAACGCCTTGTTACTTACACTGGCAACCATTACTTGCTTAACCACTGCGATGGGGCTATTAATTGCCTTTTCCCAGGACTTTCACCAGCGTTTTCCGCAGATTTCATATAAGAATTTTTTGCGGGTCAACTGCCTAGTGTCCTTTTTAATTGCTAACCTCGGCCTTGATAAGATTGTCGCCTGGTCAACACCGATCCTAATGTTCTTGTATCCCCTGGCGATTGTTCTAATCCTGCTTGGTATTTTGTCGCCATTCTTTAACAACCATGCTGGTGTTTACCGCTGGGCACTTGGACTAACCGTTATCCCCGCCGTCTTTGACATGGTGAATGCCTTACCGGCGGTTCTGCGTAATAGTAAGTTTAACCAGAGCCTAATTGGGTGGGCGAGTCACCACCTGCCATTGTTTCAGGCTGGCTTTGCCTGGATTCCCTTTGCGCTAGCTGGTCTAATCATCGGCCTGCTTGTTTGGTACGGTCAGCGGTATTATACTAGTAAGTAATTTTCACGGGGGAGTGACTAGATGCAAAATCACTATCTAAGTATCGATATTGGTGGTACAGAGATTAAGAGTGCCCAGATTGACCATTCCGGGAACATTATTAAATGTCATCAGGTGGCAACTCCCCATGAGCGGGGCGCCTTTTTGGGCGAGCTAGGCCAAATTATCGGGGCTAACCGGGGTGTGCGGGCCATCTGTGTTAGTGTGCCGGGAATTGTTAACCCCCGGACCGGAATGGTTCAATTTACGGGGGCCCTAGGATTTATGGGTGATTTTTCCCTTAGTAGTTACTTTCGGCAGTTAACGGGCCTGCCGGTTTACGTCGGTAATGATGCCAACTGTGCAACCCTAGCTGAAATGTGGTTGGGCAACCTTGTTGGTATCCAAAATGGTGCGGTGATAACCTTAGGAACCTCAGTCGGGGGTGGCCTGGTAATAAATGGTCAGTTGCTGACCGGCCCCCACTTCCGCGCGGGGGAACTGAGCGCAATTGTTAATAACCATGACCACACCGACCTCCATGAGGCCACGGTTGGTGCCAGCACGTCCGCGGTCAAAATGGTGGCGGCGGTCGCCACAGCGTGTGGCCTTCCGGATAAACGGGATGGGCGCCGGGCCTTTGTCGAGATTAACCGGCACCAACCGCCGGCCTGGCCGATTTTTACGGCCTTTTGTCGTCGGGTAGCGGTCTTGATCGTTAATATCCAGGCCGTGGTTGACCTAGAACGAATCCTGATTGGCGGGGGAATCAGTGCCCAGCCAGTTGTGGTTACTGAAATTCGTCGGCAATTTGCCCTGCTTCAAAAAGGGGACCGCCGGCTGAATGATGATATCGCCATGCCGGATATTTCGGCAGCCAAATTTGGTAATGAGGCCAACCTTTTGGGGGCCTTATATGGATTACTTTTACAGGTGAATGGAGAAGAATAAATTGTCGATGAATGCGAATAATTCAATGGGGACCCGGATCGTGGCCCTCTTATTGGGCCTGGTCATCAATGCCCTGGGAAATGGCCTGACCGTTGCTACTAATATGGGGGCCGCCCCGTGGACCGCGGCGGAAGTTAACTTGGCCACGCTTGTTCATATGTCTGTAGGACTCACAATGTTTATTGTGGGGGCCCTAGTGGCGGTTGCTAACCAGTTACTAATTCGCCGGTGGGATGGCTAGCGTTTTGGGGGTGAAATCGCCTTTATTGCTGGCTTTAGTTACTTCATCGATGTCTTTATTGCCCTTTTTAACCGCCTGGGGGTGCCGTCATTACCAATCCTGGTACGGGTTGGCTTGTGTTTGTTAGGGATCATGATCTTTTGTGCCGCAATCTCCTTTTACCAGCGGGCCAACCTGATAATGCACCCCAACGATGACACGACCAATATCCTGCGTTTCTTATACTTTCATGGCCGGGTAGGCAAGGCACAGTTAGTTAACTTCTTGGTACCGTTAGGGCTACTAGTAATTACGACGGTGATTGGTCACCACCTTTACTCCGTTAACGTCGGTACGGTTTTTTGCGTACTTTTCAACGGCCCGTTGATTGGTTTTGCCGACCGTCATTTCTGGCTGAGTCTCCACCATAATTTCCGCGTTAAAAGTGAGTGAGACGGGCTTCGTTTTTTGAAAAGAAACTTACAAGTACAAATGAGGTCCAAAGTTCGGCTGGTGTCGGACTTTGGACCTCATTTGTGTTTATATCGATTTATTTTAAATAGGGATAGTGGGCCATCTGCGGGACCTGGTCCCACTTAACCGGGTAACCAGCGCCGTGGGCACAGAAGACCGAGTCCGGAGTGTTGGCCAGGTCGGCCGTCGGTTCGTAGTGACTGCTGTTAATTACGGCCGCGGCATTGTGGCAAGGGCGGTAGCCACTAACAACGTAGTCCAGCTGTCCTTGACCATGACTATAGTTGCGAACCGTCACGGCATAGTTTTGCATACTAATCACCGGTGCTTGGCCAGTTAAGACCGCCATTGAGTTGTGGTCATTAGCCGCCAGTGTAAAGTCACCGTGCATTTGCTGAATATCGTTAATGGCCCGGCCCACCTGTTCCTGGGGAATGGTTAGCCGGTAATGGTACCAGGGCTCTAATAGGACGTTGTGGTGACCACGCTGGAGCTCCATTAATCCCTGGCGGACTGCCCGCCAGGTTGCCTCCCGAAAGTCACCACCGACGGAATGAACGATACTGCCCTTACCACCTACTAGGGTCATTTTAACATCGGTCAGTGGCGCCCCGGTGAGGACACCACGGTGTTCCTTAGCTTTGAGACTAGTTAGGACCTGTTCTTGCCAGTTATGACTAAGGACCTCTTCGCGGCAGTTACTGGCAAAGCTAAGCCCAGTACCGGGAGCAGTGGGCTCCAGTAACAAATGGACTTCGGCATAGTGGCGGAGTGGTTCGAAGTGACCGACGCCTTCGACGGCCTGGTCAATTGTTTCCCGGTAAAGGATCCGCCCTTGGTTGAAGTGGAGTTGGCGGCCGTACCGTTCCTGGAGGAGCTGTTCTAAGATTTCTCGTTGGACCTCTCCCATTAGGTGGACATGAATCTCTTGAAGATGCTGTGACCAAGTAACCGTTAGCTGGGGATCCTCGTCCGCGAGCTCCCGTAATGCGCGGAGGTAGGGTTGTGGATCGGCCTGACCGATTGCCGCGGCATAGGACAAGACCGGCTGGAGCTGGGGCTGGGGACTATCGGGCAGGCCGCCAAGCCCCTGACCCGGATACGAACTGGTTAACCCGGTCACGGCCGCGACGTTTCCGGCCGTGACTGCTTGTTGGATAGAAAAATGTTCCCCATCATAGACCCGCAGTTGGTCGGCCTTTTCACCGGGAAGCAACTCCTGCTTAGCAGTTAACCGACCGCCGGTAACCCGGACCCAGGTCAGGCGGTTACCCTTGGGGTCATGGGAAATCTTGAATACCCGGGCCGCAAAATCCGGTCCGTAACTGATGGGGATGGTCCACTCGGCTAACCCAGCTAGTAGTTGCTTAATCCCAGTCAGTTTGAGTGCCGAGCCGGTAAAGCAGGGGAAGACTTTCCGTTGCTTAATAAGTTGTTGGACAGCCTCTTGACTGAGGGTCGCGGTATTGAGATATTGTTCTAGTACCTGATCATCTTGCATGGCAATTGCCTCGGCGGTTTCCCCACTGGTAATTTGACCATCTGTGAAGTCGATGCAGCCCGGTGCTAGTTCAGCTTGTAATTGCTGAATAACGCCGGTAGGGTCAGCACCAATACTGTCGGTCTTATTGATAAAGATAAAGGTTGGTACCTGGTAATGGTTAAGCAGCGACCACAGTGTCCGGGTATAACCCTGGAGTCCGTCCGTGGCGGAAATAACGAGGATCGCGTAATCAAGTACTTGCAGAACCTGTTCCGTTTGGGTTACGAAGTCGACGTGACCGGGAGTGTCGAGCATCGTCAGTTGAAGGTCATCGTAGTGGAGGTTGGCCTGGTGGGCAAAAATCGTGATTCCCCGTTTCTTTTCGAGTTGGTCAGGATCAAGAAAAGCATCGCCGTTATCAACCCGGCCGAGTTGACGGCGTTGACCAGATTGATAGAGCAATGCTTCAGTTAGGGTGGTTTTACCGGCATCAACGTGGGCAACGAGGCCGGCAACAATTTGTTTAGTCATCGTACTAGTTATTGTCCCCCGTCCGTACAACGAGTACATCACAGTGAGCAGTCCGGTTAACGTAACTAGTGACTGAACCAACCATGAAACGGTCGACACCGGAAACACCGGAGGCGCCGATCACAATTAGGTCGGTATTGTGATCCTTAGGGAATTCCCGGGCAATAACCCGCTTGGGATTACCGAACCGAATGTGGATGCTGACGTCACTTTGGCCGGCAGCCACTGCCTTTTGCTTTAGGTCATCCATCCGCCCCCGGGTGGCCTTAACCGCGTCGTAGGTATCATCATCACTGACAACGGCATTACTGTAACCATCGGTCAGTTGGTCCACTTGGGTAATCGTCAGGATGTCCAAGTGGGCATGGTTAGCGAGGGCAGCCTGAACCCCCGCTTCTAAAACCTTGGCGGTTACCTTGGAACCATCAATTGCGACTAAAACATTTTGATATTGAGTAAGTGCAGCCATGGTTAATTTCTCCTTTAATACTTATTTACCTCTATTATACTTTCTTTACCCGTCTTTTTTCATTGATTTTAATTCATATTATTTGAAAACGTTTGCAAAAGAGTTTAAACTAAGATGTGAAACTTAAAAGACAAATTTTAAGCTTTAGTCTATTATTTGTGACATCTTTCACAAGTTAGGAGTAGGAATATGCGTTACGTTTCAATGACCTCCCATAATATTGGGATGAATTTAGCAACTGAACAATATTTGATGAATGATAAGGATTTCGGTAAAGAACCCCTAGTCCTTTTCTACTACGAGGAACCGTGCATTATCGTCGGTCGTAATCAAAACACGGCGGAAGAAATTAACCAGGATTACGTTAAGAAGCACAACATCCGGGTAACCCGGCGGCTCTCTGGTGGTGGTGCGGTCTACCAAGACTTAGGTAACCTCTGCTTTAGCTTCGTGGTTCCAAGTGATAGTGAAGAATTTGGGGACTTCAAGTCCTTCACCCAACCAATCGTTGACGTTCTTCATAAGATGGGGGCAACGACGGCGGAAGTCAGCGGTCGTAACGATATCCTGGTTGATGGCAAGAAGTTCTCCGGTAACGCGATGTACTCCAAGAATGGTAAGACTTTCTCACACGGTACCTTAATGCTCAACGTTGATTTGAGCGTGGTTGCTGATGCCCTCCACGTGGCAAAGGATAAGATTGCTTCTAAGGGGATTAAGTCCGTTCGTTCCCGGGTAACTAACCTCCGGCCATACCTATCGAAAGAGTATCAAAATATTGATGTGCCAACTTTCCGTGATGATCTTATCAAGGGCTTGTTTAACGTTGACAGTCTGGACGAGATTAAAGATAAGCAATACGTAGTTACACCAGAAGACCAAAAGGAAATCGATAAGATCTACGAACAGTGCTATAACAACTGGGACTGGGTCTACGGTAAGAACCCTGAATTTACTACTAAGCGGCGGAAGCACTTTGACATGGGGACGATCGATGCCCGCTTAGATGTTAAGAATGGTGTGATTGAAAACATCAAATTCTTCGGTGACTTCTTTGGTCCCCAAGACGTTACCAAGCTGGCCGACCAACTGAAGGGGGTAAAATACGATCATGATGAGATCGCTAAGGCCCTTGAAGCTGCCGGCACTGAGCAATACATTACGGGAATTCCAACTGCTGAAATTGCCGATTTGCTTGCCTAAATTGAATTTAGTAGAATGGGAGTAAACACGACTACTTTAAAAGGGAGCCGTGGTACTCCCTTTGTATTTTAAATGTGAAAGTTGGTAATGAGATGAAGAATGCTGATAAGGTAATTGTTGTGACGTCGGTGGCGGCGGTCTTTGCGGTGGTATTAGACGCGATTATGTTTGTCCAACACGGTCAGTCGCTGGCGGCGCCGCATGTCTGGGTCCGCTTACTTGTCTTTGTAGTATTAGCGGCAATCGTTAATGGCCTGGCACTTGTTAAGATGCGGTTCTGTGGGTATGCTACGATCTTAGTAAACCTGTACTTTGCCATTGCTAGTCTGGCGACCTTCCAGACGGTTAATGACCGGGTAAGCTTTAGTGGTGTCCTAATCCAAGGGCTCAGTATTATCGGGATTCTAGTTGGCTGCGCGGGTATTTACTATGGAATTAAGCAACGCGCAGAGTATACTCAGGCACGGATTAAGAAGTTAGAGGAGCAAGCAAAGAAATGAAAATGACGGTAGCTGACTACTTAGGACAAGTAACAAAGGACCAGGTGGCGACCGAAGAGGTTACTAAGACCGCTGCTCAGGCTCAACAAAAGACGACACTGAAAACGGCTATTCAGTACGTGCTGGAACAGTTTAACCGGGGATACCTTGGCCAGTACGTGCTGAACGTCAAAATGAAGAAGGGTGATCCTGTAGTGATCCGCTTAGAGGGGAACCTGATCAATGTTCCCATGGCCGAGGCGGAGCGTCTGGATGGCAAACTTCTGGACCAGGAACCCGCGTACCCGGTTAACCTCTACCTGGTAATGGAGAGTGACGATGTCAACAAATCGGGACTCCGGATTGATGAATTGGCCAATGACACTGACCAGGGTGGGAGCATTACGACCCTGGTCGACCGGGCACAGGAATGGGTAGCTGCCCACCTGGCAGATGTGGCAACGGCTCGGGCGTGATCCTTGCCTTTTTGGTTAAATTTGGTAGAATAGGAACTGCGATGAGTCGAGAGGTCTGGTAGCAACCCTTAATTGCTGCCATTAGACATTTCGAGTGTGGGGCACGTTAACTCACCGGATTGTGAGGTGCCCGGCGGCAGACGCAGTGGACAGCGTCCGTTCGCCTGAGATAGTATCAATACACGTAAAAAGGTGTGTGACAAGTAATGGTCACACACCTTTTTTACTTTTAAATATTAATTTTGCTTAGTAATGTAGTCTAACAGTTGGTACATGACCCGCTTATTTTCAGCCGGAACGCCGTGCTTGATGATCGTTGCCGCCGTTTGGTGGAGGTCATTATGGTCAAGCGGGTACTGATTATCGTTCACCGCGATTTCCCGAACGTTGTCAGCTTCGGGTTCGAAGTGGAATTGCAGGCCGATAACGTTGTCGCCGAGTAAGAAGCCCTGGTTTTCAACCAGGTCACTGCTAAATAGCAACTGCGCCCCAGCCGGTATTTCAAACATTTCCTCATGCCAGTGGAGGGCCGTTAGCTTATCCGGAAGGTTAGGGATAGCAGTTGACTTGCGGTAAACGGGTGCCCAACCAACTTCCTTATGCGGGGCCTTTTTAATCTGGGCACCCCGGGTTTTGGCAATTTGCTGGGCCCCGTAGCAAGCACCAAAAATTGGCTTGTGAGCGTCGAGTAGTTCTTGAATTAACACCCGTTCACGACCAATCCATTCATCACGATCGTTCGGACTCATGGGACCACCGAGAATAATCAGTAGGTCAGTTTCGGCCGCGGTCGGGAGGTTACCAAACTGGTAGGGATGGTAGATATACATTTCATGGCCATGGTCGTGGGCCCAACTCTGAATGGACCCCGGTCCTTCGTTTGGCGTATGTTGCAAGACGTTAATTCGCATAAAAATTCCTTTCCATCGACGGCAATGTTGGACTAGGTATCGCCTGCAAGTACCCTTGATGCGAACATCTTAACATTTAAAATAAATTTTCACCACTATTAAGAAAGTTCGTGCAATTATTCACGTAAGGGCTTACAATAGAGTTGTAAACGGGGGTGAAAGCAATGGCACAATTATTTTATGGCTTTGCAATAATCATGTTGATGGGGATCGTAACTCTCCTTTGTTTGTAGGTTTTAGAAATAAGAGTAGCAGGTAATGGGTATAATTTTAGTTAAAGATATGCAAAGAGCTCCAGGCAGTTGAATTCTCATCTACCTGGAGCCTTATTTTATGTCTATTTGAGTGGGTAGCGCATGCCAGCGTAACGGTGACTAAGAATAATCACGAGGATTGTTGCTAACAATGCATAGACCGAGCCAACGTAGCCGAGGTGGTTCAGACTGGTAAAGTGGACGGCCTCGGAAGCGGTAAATGAACCGAGGGAGATACCGATGTTAGCAAAGATAGAATTCAGTGATGAAGCCAGGTCGAGGGATTGCGGGTATTCCTTTTCGGCGATGTCTAAAAACATCAGCTGGGTTGAAGAACCATAGCAGGAAAAGGCAATGCATAGCAGGCCAACGACGAGGATGGCAACCCACTTGTAGGGGAGAAGGGGACCAAAGACCAGGTAAAGAACGGTCATGACCGCATAAATAACTGGTAGCCGGTGAACCCCACCCCGGTCGGCTAGGAAGCCACCGAATTTGTTGCCAAAGATGAAGAAGATCCCCATGGCAAATAGGAGCCAGTTTAACCAAGTGTTGTTAAAGCCCATTTCATTAGTGATTAGTGGCCGAATATAGGTGTAGATCGTGTAGTCGGCCGCACAAATCGAAACGATGAAGAAGACTCCTAAAACCACCCGGCTGTCTTTGAAGAGAACGAACTGCTTCTTTAGACTGCTGCGCACCTGGGGCGTATCCCGGGGAACAAGCCAGAGCAAGAAGGCCAGGGCGATTACCGTAATGACGGTAACCATCCAAAAACTATCGTGCCAGGAGAAGTTGGTACTGATGATGGTCCCGATTGGAATCCCGATGACCGAGGCAATACTAAAGCCGGCAAACACCCAGGAAACGAGGCTGGCTCGTCGGTTATACGGGGCGACAAAGCTAGCCATTACCAGGATAATCGAAATGATGGCCCCGGCAACCGTGGCTGTTAGGATCCGGGATAGCAGTAGTGAAACAAAGTTCGTAGCCAGGGCCGACCAGGTATTACCGATTAAAAATACGATCATTAATACCAAGAGGACGTGGTGCCGGTGCCAGCGGTTGGCTAGTGAGGTGATCACGGGTGTGAAGGCCGCGTAGACCAGCGCAAAGACGGTTACCAGCAACCCCAGTTGGGACAGTGAGTCGTGATACTCATGTGCAATGTCGGGCAGGACCCCGACGATCATATACTCATTACAGCCTAGCATAAAGGCAACAAAGACAAATAGGATTGCTCGTAAGCGGTACCTCATAGTATAGCCTCCCTTAGTTCTTTTTTTACACAACCAGGGTATTATACGCAAAAAAGCAGGTAGTGATCAAGGAAAAATCACTACCTGCTTTAGTTTTTAATAGGCCATTGCTTCTTCACGGGTCATCCAGAAGTGAATCCCCGTGGTGGAATCATACCAACGATCTTCGTTAAAGTCTTTGACCGTTACCCACTGGCCACGGCGGTAGACGAAGTTTTCGTCGACCGTTGACCACGCTTCATCATATTCCTCAGTTTGCGCGAAGTTCGTGATCTTTAAAACCTTGGCCTTATTGCACCGGCAAGAAGGTAGGGTAGCAGAAGTACGTTTAGCATCAGCGGGGACCAGTAACTGGACAATCCGGTTGTTAAAGCATTTTTTAAAAGCAACGAAGGGGCCGTGGGCCGGACAATGTAGCTTAAACCACTTGGTCTGGTCATTAGTAATGACGTCGGTCAGCTGGGCCTGTTCCAAGACGGCGCCATAAAGGTTGGCCCCGCGGAGGTCACAACCACTGAGATCGCACTTTCGCATGGAGGCACAGCGTAGGTTAGCGTTTTGGCAGTTGGCCTGCCGGAGAGGACAGCCATCGAGGCGGGCATTAGCCAACGAACTATTACTTAGGTTCACCCGGTTTAAAGTGACGTTTTGAAAGATGGTCAATGAAAGGTCCACGTTACTCAGGTCCATCCCGGTAAGGTCACAGTCCGTGAGAATGCACTCGCTTAACTTGAGGCGCTTACCACTGGCCCGCTGTTGAAGTAACTGTTTTAACCGTTGTTCGCTGATTTGTTGCATCCTAACATCCCCTTGCGATTCGCTACTTGACTAAGTAAATCTGTTCATCAATTAAGTCAAACGAATGGAGTTGCTGGTTTACCCGCTGCAGGTCATCATCCTGACTTAGCTGGGCGTTTTGCCAAAACTGCTTGGAATCCGTTGCCCCGTCCTTTTCACCGATTACCAGGAATTTTACATCCGGGTAGTCCTGCCGCAGTAGCTGGAGAACCTCCCAGTCGGTCTCCTGCTTATCCGGCGCCCAGGACATGATCACGTACTGGACATCGTGCCCATACTTTTTAATGGCTGCTAGTGCATCGAGGCGTTCAATCTGGGTAACGGGGTGTTTACCAGTTTCATTTTCCCTTATCCAGGCCTGACTATCGGTGGTGTAGATCTTTTGGGTGGGGTTATTATTCCGAAGCCCCTTAGAAATATAGCCGTTGCCGGCCATGATTTCGAGGACCGGTGCCCCATTGAGGTAGCCCGAGAGCGCCTTGGCGAAGGGGGCGTTAACGTATGACCACATCCCGTAAGTATCCTCGAGGTAGTCCCGGAAGTTGCGGAGTGCCCGGTCGAGTTCCGGAAGGGCGGCACTGTACTTGTTCCACAGGGCGTCTCCCCGTGGGTCCCCCTGCGCGTATTGCCGGTTGACGGCCTGGAAGATTGTATCCTGGATATCATCGGGTAAGAGTAGCCGGGGCAGTGGCTGGGGGAGTAAACCGTTTTTTAACAGGCGGTCGCTTTCCAAAATATTGTTAATAAGGTACTTAATCGGTGGAAAGTCATCAAACAGGTCCCGGTAGTGTAGCAGCCGTTTAATATACGGTGCCTGCTGGGCAGCCCGGTGAACCTTTTTAGCCCGTTTCTTTAATTGTTTTAGTTTTTTAGGATTCATTGATTATCACTACTTTAGTTTTAAGTTAAGTTGCTCTTGCTTACCATAGAATTTATCGGTATCGCGCCGGTTATTTTTCCCTTTCAGGTAGCCATCGATTAACTGGAAGATTTCGTAACGGTCTTCGTTTGAAAGAACCGTCTGGTTAAAGGTTAAGCTCTTACTAGAAAAAAAGAGCTTGCTTAAGTCAAAGTCATCCCGGTCGGTCTTCCCGGTTAAATAGTCGAGGCTGACGTCAAAAAACTCGGCCAGCTTGCGGGCCTCAACGTAGGATGGCGTCCGAATCCCCCGCTCCCAGTTACCAATCTGGGAAGCCGTGTTGGGCTTTTCGTTGGGACCGAGATTTTCGTTTAAGTGGGTGGCCAGTTCCTTTAAGGTAATTTTTTGCCCCTTCCGTAATGCGCGGAGTCTTTCTGGAAACATTATCTCACTCCTTTTTAGTGTCACCTTCTATTTTAACATCGGAAGCAGTATTTAGCAGAGGAGAATGTTACAAAGTAACGGAAAGTGTGCTAAAATATTCGCATTGATTTAAAAATACGACATGGGGTTAATCATTTTGAAA
Source organism: Limosilactobacillus sp. (assembly GCF_051873035.1). Lineage (GTDB taxonomy): Bacteria > Bacillota > Bacilli > Lactobacillales > Lactobacillaceae > Limosilactobacillus. The sequence continues at coordinate 15,690 of NZ_JBJEEL010000066.1, read as the reverse complement.
AAGCAAGTAAGTAAACGGCGACATCTCTGGTGGCGCTGGCTAGTTGGAATTATCGTTGTCATTGCGCTGGCACTCTTTGCGGCGGGCAGCTATTTCTTTTCGGTGGCGATGGTACCGAGTCATAAGTCCTTTATTAATAACTCGAACCGAATTAGCAGAAGCGATCCACTGTATACGCAGAAAATGTGGTTTAAACGGGCACCTAAGCAGCAGTGGACGATGAAATCAGCCCAGGGGGACTACCGGTTAGTGGCTGATTATCTACCGGCAAGTCACCAGACCACACGGAACGTTATTATCCTCCACGGCTTTATGGGCCGTAAGGAAAAGATGGGTGAATACGCGACGATGTTCCACCGTATGGGTTATAACGTTTTAATGCCGGATGCCCGGGCCCATGGACAGAGTCAGGGAAAATATATTGGCTATGGTTGGCCGGAGCGGTATGATGTCCGTAAGTGGAGTGAAAAATTAATTGCTCGTAATGGTCAGCAAAGCCAGATCGTGATCTTCGGGGTCAGCATGGGTGGCGCAACCACGATGATGACTAGCGGAATCCCTCTACCCCACCAGGTTAAGGCGCTGGTCGAAGATTGTGGCTACGATAGCCTGAATGCAGAGCTTAACTATGAGGCCGGGAACCTGTATAATATTCCCCAGGTAATTCGTGCACCGTTAATTGCCTCCCTGAGCCTCATTAACCGGGTCAAAAATGGCTTTTATGTCCACCAAGCTAGTTCAACGGCGATGTTAGCCCATAACCACCGGCCCATGATGTTCATTCACGGGAGTAAAGATACCTTTGTACCGACACGGATGGTTTATCAAAACTATGCTGCTACTAGGGGACCGAAACGTCTATGGATAGTCAAAGGTGCCAAGCATGCGGCCTCGTATGCTAAGGAACCACATGAGTACCCGCAACGGATTGCACGCTTTTTAAACCAATACGTTAAATAAGCGAGGGTAAACAATGTTAACGATTATTGTAGTAATGCTAGTGGCGGTTGAGCATATTGCGATTATGCTGGTTGAGATGTTTGCCACACCGGAACAACAGGCACAAGCATTTGATATGTCACCTGAATATACCCGGCAACCGGCCGCCCGAGTGGCACTGGCCAACCAGGGAATTTATAACGGTGCACTAGGGGTAATGATAATTGCTAGCTATTGGCTGGTGCGGGGCATCAACCTAATTACTGTTTGGCAAATGCTACTGGTCTTTATCATGGCCGTAGCCTTTTATGGTGGTTTGACGGCAACCAGGAAGATCTGGCTAGTCCAGCTCTTACCCGCCGTAGTGGCCTTTTTACTAACATTATAATTATTGAAAAAGGACGGAAGTGAGATAAAAGTCGTTTACGACTTTTATCTCACTTCCGCTCTTTTTGTTTCTGCTAGTCCAATGACTGGACGTAGACGAGTTCGTCAGTTGAAATTTGTTCGTTTAAGGCGTTGGCCAGTTCCTGGGAAAGGTTACCGGCAACTAGCTCCTCTTGGACGTATGAGTGCTCTAGTTGAAAGGCCTCAATAAACAGACTGGTGACAACGTCGGTATCGACATCAAAGTCCCGACTGAAAAAGCGCTTTTTCCGCCAGTAAATGCGGTTAACGACCGCAATTTCATTCACGTTTTCGGGAGTCGAAATGGAGTGAAGGTACTTATCGACGTTCCGGTAAACCAGGGTCTGAATCTGGGCCAGTGTTTTCCGGTTACTATCGGTAGCCGGGTGGTCAATTCCCGGGGCCGGCGCTTTTGAGCGTTGGGCCTTCTCCTTTTGCAACCGTTGCCGGCGGAGACGACGCCATTTGAACCGGTGCCAGGTAAGCTGAAGGTAACTAAAGAAGCCGTGCTGGTTACCACGAAGAACGGACCGGGTCACAAACTTGGTAAACAGGTGGGCCTGCTTTTCCGTAATGACTTCATCGGCGGTTAACTGGTCCAGGGTTGTTAATTCCACTTGGTGGGCCTTATTAACGAGCTGTTCAAAGAGGGCCCGGTTAAAGCTGTGGAACTGCTCCGACTGGCTACTAAGTTGGTCGGCAACCATTGACCGTTCCCGGGGATGCTGATTATCCTCGTGGAGGGTATCGATAGCGTGGTGGACGGTCTTGTTAAAGGCCCGCCGAAATTCCTCGGGGGTATACTCCCGGGACTTGGGTGGCAACAGCAATGGATAAACGACTGCCCCGACAAGTAGGCTGATAAGGATTACGAAGGCCGCGATTAAGATAATGGCGTTACGGAAGGTGAATTCATGGTGGTTGATCATGACCGGGAGCGAAAAGGCTAGTGAAAGGGTAATGGTACCGTGTATTCCACCGATGGCCATCAGGAGGCTATCACGGATCAGGTGCTCCTTAGGCGAATGAATATTAACCAACCGTAGCCAGGTCCAGAGAAAGCGGAGGACGGTCATGATGACGTAAAGGGCCAGGGCAATCCAGACGAGGCGTAGGAGGTTATGGGGAGTCGTCCGGCGGAGTACTTGGGGGAGCATTACCCCTAAGAGGACGAACACCAGCCCGTTTAACGCGTCTGAAATAATGTTCCAAATGGTGGTGGTAGCCATCTGTACCTTAGTTGAGGTCAGGCGAAGACGGTCGTAGAGAATGCTATGGACGATCCCCGCCGAAACCACGGCCAGAATTCCGGAAAAGTGGAGCTCTTCGGCCAGCCCATAGACGACGATGGGAGTCATCACGTTAATGGGGATGACGATTGAACCGATGTCAACATGATTGCGCATCAGGCGTTGCCGGAGGGCAATTAGTAAGTTGCCCATGATGGCCCCAAAGACGATTCCACCAAAGAAAACGTAGGCAAAGGTCCACAGACCATGGCTAACGGAAAATTCACCCGACTGGTAGGCAGCTAGTGAGAGGTCAAGAAGGACAATTCCAGAAGCGTCGTTGAAGAGGGATTCATATTCAAGGGCCCCATTAACATTTTCCGGCACGGTCATGTTATTGGTGATTGACTTAACGGCGACCGCGTCAGTGGGGGTAATAATGGCCGCCAGGGTAAAGGCCAGGGCGAACGGGAAGACGGTTGGCAACGCCAAGTGGAGAAGGCAACCGGCGATGAGGACGGTCACCAGCGCTAGCACGACCGAAATAGACAGGATCGACTTATAATTACTGGTTAGGTAACGAAAGGACTGGTTTTGCCCGTCGTTAAACATTAACGGTGCGATGATGACCATCATGAATAATTCTGGATGCATGGTGAAGTTAGTGGCGGTTGTCGGTAATGATGCCAGGAGTACCCCCGCGATAATTTGGTAAATCGAAAGTGGGATTTTAGGGTATATGAGGTGGATAACATTGGCCACCACGACCGTTGTTAAAAGTAGGATGACCCCCAAGAGTAGGTCCATCGGTTAGTACCTCCCTTTTTGATAACAAGTAAACGTCAGAAAAACGCCCTAGTAGGCGGTAACGGACTACTGACACTTAGTCCTAGCCGGGCCAACTGGGGCGTTGCGAAGCTATTTTCCGCTTCGGCTTAAATGATACTATTCTCGTCCAATCAACATCTTAACCCCCATTGCGACGTTATAGATAAAGAGCAGGAGGGCAATTAATAGTGCCAAGGTCAGCAAAAGACCGAAGAGCGCACCAGCATGGGTAGTAAATTGCTGTAGGCTATTAATACTATATACCAACAGTGCAAAGATCACGTAGACTAACGGGAAAACCTGTGTTCCAAAGGCCTTCCGGGCGTTGCTCTTGATGCTGGTCTGATTATCACTGGCTTGACTAATCACCCAAACGATGAGGGGAAAGATTACCGGTAAGAAGAAAATACTGAGGTAAGAGAGGGCATTAACGATTCGCGTTGTAAAACTGTTGGTGTTCATTTAATGTTCCTTTCTTTTTTCTTTTATTATGCCCGATAAGTTAGGGTAGTGCAATTAATATTAGTTGGGCGATCAGTAGGCTAATCCCAAAGAAAAGCCAGTCACGACGCCGCAACGGGATTGCCTGGGCCGCCGTTCGGGGAACCCCTTCAACGAAGCCGTGGGTTTCCATTGCCTGGGCGAGCTGGTCCGCCCAGTTAATCGCATTCAGGACCGCTTTAAAGTACAGCGTTGGTGACCACCAGTGTAGGACCACCCCACGCATTTCACCAGCGGTACGGATCGTTACGACCGCTTGCCTGATCCGGGGAACCAGATTCAGGGCGGCTAAGAAGCCATAGGCAAACTTACTGGGGAGGTGGCAATTTTGTTCGAGGGACCGGATCAGTATTAACTTTGGGGTAGTCAGGGTAACCGCCGCCCCAACCGTAACATAGCAATATAACCGGCTAACGAGGACCCACGCAAAGTGAACGTTTCGTTCTGGCGAAAAGAAGGCCAGGGTTGAAAAAAGGGCCGCAGCCGGGATAAGGGTGATAATGAGCAGCTTGGTTACCTTAGCGCGGGCAACGTGGTGCCAGGCCAGGTAAGTTAATGCCACCACGATGATAATGAGATTGCCGATAAGGTGCGTAGTAAAGGTAATCTCAAAGGAAATGATTAGGGCTAAGATCAGCTTAAGACTCGGATTCATAGCGCCCTCCTTTCTGGTAGACGAGCTGGTGGTCAATGAGGGCCAGGTGGAAGTCGATCAGTTGGTCGATATTAGCTAGTTGGTGGCTAATGATGATCATAGTTTGTGGTTGAACTACCTGGGCTTGGTGGATAAGCTGACAAACATTTGCAAAGGACTGCTGGTCCAGGCCGGCAAAGGGTTCGTCGAGTAAAAGAACCGCCTGCCCCATCATCAGCATTACCAAGAGTTGCAACTTCTTTCGTTGTCCGCCACTAAGTGAGTAGACAACGCGGTCTTCTAGCCCCGTTAGGCCTAGTAATTTTAACACTGCCGGTAGTTGGTCCCGGAAGTAGGGATGGTGGCCGTTGCGTTGACTAAGCCGTAGTTCTTCCGCTACCGTGACGTTTAAGAACTGGTCATTAGCGTGTTGGAAGACCAGGCCGAGCTCTTGGCGGTACTGTCGTCGTCGAATCTTTTGAATATCGGTTCCAAGATAAGCGATCTGTCCCTGGTAAGGGAGGAGGCGAGCTAACGCTTTTAAAAAGGTCGACTTCCCACTACCGTTGGGCCCCGTTAAGAGGGTAATCTTGCCCTCAATTAATTGGAGCTGGGGGAGGTTTAACAGCTGCTGGGAACCGCGGCTGATCGTAACCTGGTTAAGCGTTAGGGCCGGCGTCGCGCTGGCCGCCGGTAGGGGGGTAACCAGTGCCTGTTGGGCGACCTCGTCGGCCCGTGCTAACTGTGCTGCACTGGCCTGGGGAGAGAGCTGGTCGATCTGGTGGTCATGGAACTGGTAGACCACCGGGTGGAGCTGCTGGTAGCCATGACCATCGTGGTCGGTAATGAGGATGGTCACTCCACGCTTTACCAGGGTTGCCAGTTGCCGAATCAGGAAGTGCCGGTTGCCTTCGTCAATACTGGCGAAGGGCTCGTCAAGGAGTAAAATCTGTGCTTGACGGGCGATCACTACCGCCAGAGCGACACGCTGTTGTTGGCCGCCGGATAACGTTGTTAGTGGCCGGTCTGCCAGGTCGGTAATTTGGCAAAAGGCCAGAGCGTCACTAACACGGGCCGGGATTTGGTCCGGGGCAACGCGTTCGTTTTCCAAGACAAATTCGAGTTCGTGCCGGGGCGTATCGAGGGCGAACTGGGTTAAGGGGTCTTGAAAGAGCATCCCCACCAGCGGCCGTTCACCGGTAAAGTCAATTTGGCCACTAGTAACCTGGCCACCATACTTAGGCAGCAGGCCAGCGATTAAGCGGAGGAGCGTCGACTTACCACAGCCCGAAGGCCCCATCAGTAATGCCACTTGACCCCTTAGAAAATGAACGTTGACATTGCTTAACACCGGCTGGTGGTCGGCAAATTCAAAGCTGAGCTTATGAAGTGTAATCATTGGATTCATGGGCTACTCCTTGATAACGTGGGCCCGACCGAGTAGGTTAACGATCAGCTTAACGAGGACACCCGAGAAGACCAGCATCGAAATGAACCGGACGACTAGCATGACGACCAGCATCTGCGGTGCAAAGTGGCTGTAACCATTACGGAACCAGTCCCAGCCAAAGGAAACAACAGTTGCAGTTAGGCTGGTTAAAATGACGGTGATCCAGTTATAGAGTTTATAGGCCGTTAGTGTGAAACCAAGTTCGGTACCGACCCCCTGGATAGCACCAGAGATAAGGTTGGCCGCTCCCCATTGGTCCCCGAGAAACATTTCCACCGCAGCGCCAAGAAATTCACCAAGGAAGGCAGCACCAGGCCGCCGGAGTAAAAAGCCGGCTAAGGGTCCAGCCATACACCAGATTCCCATGGTAATGTCGTTAGCGACCGGGCCGTAACCGGTGGGCGTTAAGAGAATAGTTAAACCATTGTAGATAAAGGCGGCGGCATAGTAAATTACCCCAAAGATAATGGCAATGAGGGCTAGTAAAATAATGTCGCGTAAGTGAAAACTTCTTTTCTGCATAGTATCAAGACACTCCTTATGAAAAATTAAGATTAAGGCGGTCTTAGGTAAAATAAAAGCCCACAATGCAAACTAGCACTGGGGGCGTTAATTTCGTTTATATTTGATCTTACCGAATCTTCCTCCGCTGGTATTACCCAGGTCAGGTTCAATGGGTATCATCTCAGCCAATTGGCACCCCAGACATCGTATTAATCTCACCGCAAATTATACAGTGAAACCGTTCTAATTTCAAATTGCAAAACAGTTTCGCTGACCCGTAAACAGTTGTACAATAAACCTGTTTTGACTCTACGGATAGGAGAAAAGTAAGATGTCTGGAATTAGCCTTTTTATAGTCCTTGTAATCCTGGGTGTGCTGGCGGGAATTGTTAGTGCCGCGGCGGGCCTGGCCTCGTTAATTTCCTACCCCGCCTTACTAATGATGGGGATGCCACCAGTAATGGCCAACGTCACTAGTGCCTGGTCGACGGTGGGAAGTGCCTATAGCTCAATTATTGCGTCGACTAAAGAATTACGACACGACCGTAAACAGATGTGGATGATTATCCCACTGGTCTTCGTTGGCGCAGTTATCGGGGCGTTGCTCCTCTTTGCCTTACCCGGGAAATTATTTCAAGAATTAGTACCGTTTTGTATTGGGGTTGCCGGGGTCATCCTATTGTTCCCCCACCGGGCACGTCAGGGACAAGGGGCCATGGCGGCTAACACCCAGTCGTTAAGTCGGCACCGCCTGTATACAGCATTAACAGTTACCGGTGTGTTCCTGGTCGGCATTTACGCCGGTTACTTCAATGCCGGTGCCGGGGTGTTAATGTTGACGCTCTTGTCCGTCGTTAACCGGCAAAAGAGTTTTGCTGTTAATAATGCGCTGAAAAACGTGGCGATGACGGTTACCAACACCATCGCCGTGATTATCTTCGCCTTTGAAACAACGATTGAGTGGGAATACGTTATTCCACTCTTTATTGGTAACATTGTTGGCGGAGCGTTGGGCCCGGTGATTGTCCGGCACTTACCAGGACGTCTAATGCAAATCCTGGTGGGGATCGGGGCCTTAATTTTGGCAATCTCCCTGCTTGTCCGTAACTTTATGTAGCAGGTAGTGTGACAGAGGTCGGTTCCGACCCGTCTTCACGACGCGTCGCTAGGCTCTCTGCCACTCCCTGCGAGCACAAATCGGGGTCCAGGGTTCGGTTTTTACCGAACTTTGGACCCCATTTGTGTAACTTTTGACCTATATACAAGGACTTCTGTCACAGCTTCCCGCTTTTATTTAATGATAGTACCGTGCTGGGCGGCCGCGTGCTGGAAGCCGGCAGGGATGGTGAGGCCGAGTCGCTTAGCCTGCTTGAGGTTGAGAATGGGCTTGCCGTGGTGGTAGTCATCGACCGGCATGTTCTGGGGCCGCTTTCCCCTGAGAAGTTGAACGGTCATCTTGGCCGCGGCCTTGCCCATCCCGTACTGGTCAAGACTGATTGAAGCAACCCCGCCGTCCTTGACCATTGTATCGGCGCCTGGGAAAACCGGTTTGTGAGCGGCATTGGCATTTTTAACCAGGGTCTTCATTGCTCCCGCGATTAGGTTATCACAAGGGACCATCACCCCGTCGACTTGGGTCAGCATTTGTTGAGAAACCTGGTTAAGGTCGTTGGCGTTAGCAATCGTGTACACTCTCAACTTAATGTTCATCCGCTTGGCGTCGGCAATCATCTGCTTGGCCTGGTATTCTGCTGAAGGGTCGCTAGAAGTGTAGATTAGGCCTAGTGCCTTAGCGTGTGGTAAAAAGCGGTGAGCAAGTTTTAGTTGTTGGTCAACCGGGTTATCTGACTGGACACCGGTAACGTTGCCGCCTGGCTGCCGGAGGCTCTTGACCAGGCGGGCGCCAACCGGATCGCCAATCCCGCCCATAACGACGGGTGTCGACTTAGTGGCGTTTGCCAGTGACTGCGCAGCTGGAGTAGTAATCCCCAGGACGACACGGGCATGGTCGTTAACGAGTTTATCCGCCATCGTCTTCAGATTTGACTGGTCCCCGTTGGCATTTTGGTACTCGATTTTAATATTTTTACCATTATGGTAGCCCGCCTGATTGAGGCCGGCTACGAAGCCCTTATAAATTTGGTCCAGGGCGGGGTGGTGCATCATGGTCAAAACGCCGACAACCGGTCGCGTTCGCTGCTGGTGGAGGTGACTAATACCAAGATAGCCAGCTAGGACCACAACAAGGGCTACGAGAATCGTGATAATCCGTTTCATTATAAATCAACCTTTCCTTAATAAAGCAAGAGGAGTCCCCACGTAATGAGGGCTCCTCTTGTTTTGGCCAGAAAGGAAAAGCCCGTACGTGGAAATCCGTACGGGCTTAATGGGATCCTTAAAAAGCCGGTACAGATACACACTGTTCATACTCAGCATGCATCTGTAACACGGGCACACTGAGTTTACCGGCTTTGCCAATTATTCAATTGTGTAGCACAGAAACTCATTGTCTTCCTCCATCTGAAACTTAAGTTGTCATTATTCTAACACCAAAGTTATAGAATGAAAAGATTTTAATTAAAATTATTTAATTTCTTGCTGGTAAATATTATCGAGACCAATATTAACCATGTTTTTAATGGCGGTCGTGGTATAAAAGGCGACGTGGGGAGTAATAATGACGTTGGGCATTGCGGCGAGTGTCCGGTAGTCGGCCGGCAGTTGGTTAACGGGAACGTCCTTACGGAAGAATTCGGCCTCGTTGGCGAGGGTATCGAGGCCCGCACCAGCAATTTGGTGGTGCTGTAATGCGGTAATAAGAGCCGCCGTATCGACAAGGCCACCCCGGGACATGTTAATTAAGATGGCATTCTTTTTCATTTTTTGCAGTTCCTGTTCGCCAATCATTCCCTTGGTAGCGGGAGTTAAGGGCGTATGTAGCGAAATGATGTCCGATTGAGCAATCACGCTATCGAAGTCTGTATATTCAACCACTGATTCATACTGAACCTTGTGACTACGATTATAAGCAATCACCTTAGCGCCGAGCGCCCGGTAAAGCCGGGCGGTCTCACCACCGATGTGTCCTAGTCCAATTAGGCCCACGGTTAGGTTGTAGATTTCGTTGCTAACCAGTTGGGGATTAAGGCTGAACTTACCCTGGGCCATTTCTGACCGGTATTCCCCGAGTTTACGTAGGAGTGCGAGCGCTTGGGTTAACCCCATCTCGGCGATGGCCCGTGGCGAATAGGCGGGGACGTTGGTTACCTTAATGCCGTTTTGTCGGCATTCGGCCAGGTTAACGAAGTCGATTCCGGCAGAGCGGACACCGATATATTTAAGCCCCATTTGGACAAAGCGCTGGTAAAATTTTGCATCACCTAATGAGGCGGGTTGTTGGACGGACACACCAACGCAGCCCGTTGCTTCGGCCAGGGTAGCACTAGAAAGGGGTGCTGAGATTAACTTAAGTTCTACTTGGTGGTCGCGACTCCATTGTTCAAAGTAGGGCTTTTCGGCCGGGACAACACTATAAGCAGCAATTTTCATGTCGACTTTCTCTCCTCTTATTTACTGTTTTGTTAATTATACCGGAAACCAGCTCAAAATAAAAAGGCAGGGCCAAACGATCATCGTGCTCGTTTGGCCTTGCCCATTAGAATGGCATGGTAAATTAATTTTAGTGTTCTTTGAACAGGTTCGTTAAGTGGTCCATGAAGACCTTGAGGTACCGTTCCTTGTCAACGTTAACCGCAATCTTAACGTTCGGGTTAGGATCGTTTAACTTAGCGTTGTCACCAACCGTCCGGCCGTAGAATGGGCTGTCAGGGTCGTATTCACAACGCAGGAACAGGCTAATCGTTTGAACGAATGATGGGTCAATACCAACACCGACAGCCAGTGGGTCGTGCAGGGCACAACCACGCTTATCGATATCGAGGTTGAAGTAAGCGTCGATGTAGAAGTCAGTAATGTCGGCATAGGCCTTACCAGCCTTGGTGCCGAGGTCACGCCATTGCTGGGTTTCCTTCTTGGTTAATAACGTCCGCAGGGTAACGTCTAGGCCAACCATTGTCAGTGGCAGGCCAGACTTGAAGACCTCATCTGCTGCCTTAGCATCCTGGTTGATGTTGGCTTCAGCTGCTGGCGTAACATTACCATCAACCGTTAAGGCACCACCCATGAAGGTAACATTACCGATCAGGTGGGCAATTTCCGGATCCTTCTTCAAGGCCGCGGCCAGGTTCGTCATTGGACCAGTTGGGATAATAATCAGGTCTTTACCGTACTTGTGGGCGGCGTCGATGTAGAAGTCAACACCAGATTCATCCTCTACGCTCCGTTGTGGTGCTGGCAGTTCAACTTCACCAATCCCGTTGTTACCATGGATGTCCTTTGACACTTGCATAACGTCAAAGTGGTCAGAAGTGCTTGAGTGTGGCAAACCTTTGAAGACTGGAATATCAGTGTGGCCTAATAGTTCCAACAGCTTGAGGCTATTTTCAGCACAAACGTCTAGTAAGTTGTTACCGTATGAACTGACAATCCCAATCAGGTCAACTTCGGGGTCTGCTAATGCGTACGCAATGGCTAAAGAGTCATCAACACCAGTATCCAAGTCAAGGATCATTTTTCTTTTTGCCATAAATTGTCCCTCCAAAAGGTTTAACTAAAAATTTATCTACAGTTACATCTTAAAGTACTTCTACCCTAAACACAACGTTCATGGTAGCGCTTTTACCAAAAGTTTAACATTGATATAACGGCACGTCAAACCTTTTACTGACAAATATCAACCCGTGCTTGTGACTTTTCGATCACAGTCGGTATTAAGAAGGCAGCAATGGTATAATAAAACTAACAAATAGGAAAGGACCTTAGTTATGGAAGAAATGTATGACGTCACGATCGTTGGCGGTGGTCCCGCCGGAATGTTTGCGGCCTTTTACTGTGGCCTGCACGAATTACGGACACAATTGATTGAAAGCCTCCCCCAACTGGGGGGACAAGTTGCGGCCCTTTATCCCGAAAAAAAGATTTGGGATGTTGCGGGGATGCCTGGGGTGACTGGTCAAGAACTGGTTAACCGGCTGACTCAGCAGATGGCAGTGGCGCCGGTAGACCAGTTTCTTAACGAAACGGTTGATGATGTGGTAAAGGAAGACGATGGGACCTTTACAATTAAGTCGGCGCAACGGACCTCACACTCCCGGGCTGTAATTGTTGCACTTGGTAACGGAGCATTTACGCCACGGAAGTTGAGCCTGGACGGGGCCGACGAAGCAGAAGGACACCAACTACACTACTTTGTTAATCACGCGGCTGATTACGCTGGTCAGCGGGTGGCAGTGCTTGGTGGTGGCGATTCGGCGATCGACATTGCGTTGATGCTGGAGCCCGTAGCTAAGGAAGTTAGCATTGTTCACCGGCGGAATGAGTTCCGGGGGCTTGAACATACCGTTACGCGGTTGAAAGAGTCCAAGGTTAAGTTAATCACCCCTTACTTGCCAAAGGAGATCAAGGTTGAGAGCGACCAAAGTGTGGTCTTGGGCCTAAAGAAGCGGCGTAGTGATGAAGAGTTGAACTTGCATGTTGACCAACTGATCGTCAACTACGGTTTTACCTCCAATAATGCGGCCCTGAATAAGTGGTCCCTTAATTTGGCCAACGAACATAACCTGATTAAGGTCGATTCGACAATGCGGACTAGTGTTGAGGGGGTGTATGCAATTGGTGATGGGGTAACCTTCCCGGGGAAGGTAGCCTTAATTGCCGCGGCATTTGGCGAAGCACCAACCGCGGTAACGGCGATTGCCAAGCAATTGTATCCTGATAAGCGAGTTGCAATGCACAGTTCCTCAATGCACATTGGCAAATAGCGGCAAAACTAAAAAGCGGCCGGGAAAACTTATTTTCCCAGCCGCTTTTAGTTTAACCATCACCGCCGTGCCTGCCAGCGGAGCAGCTTATCAATAATATCAAGGATTAACTTTACGAGTAGACACAGGTTCATTAATAGCCACATTTTAAAGGCGGCGCCCCAACCGACCGGACGCAGGCCAAAGTGGAATAACAGGTCAAAGAGGACGATTAACAGGATGTAAAAAAGGTTGGCCCGGAGAATATCTTTGGACCACTTATGAGTAATGATATATCGCCAAGTTGCCTTAAGTCTTAGCATTTAGCTGACCCCCATCTAGCCTAAATTAGCATAAATTACGGCAACGATAAAAAAGAGCAGGGCCGTTAAGTATGAAACCTTTAGATTATCGCGCATTGAAATCCCCAGCTTTATAGTCAGATTTACCGAAAGTAATTGTTTTATAGCCTACCTATAATATAATAAAGTTGTTTGTGAAAATTGTAAACGAGAGTATTAGACAGTTATGACTTTAAAGCTGAAACATATAATTTACATTTTTTTCTGTTTACTGGTAGTGGGGACCGTCCTCAGCCACCGGGTCCGGGTGATCCATCGTCAACAGGCAATTGAAGAGGCACAACGGGCGAAACAGTTGACACGTAAAGAAAGGCGCCCGACTAAACAAGCGTCGGCTACTGCGATGCGGCAGCCAATTAACTGGCGTAAGTCTTCGGAGACGAAGCCCTATCCGAACTTAGCTGCAGTTGGCCACCTCTGGGTAAAAGTGCGCTTAAAAAAGAATCGGGTCTTCGTTTATGACGGTCACCACTTGATTTACACAATGTATTGTACTGCCGGTAAGTACCGGACTGACCCGCAAACTGGTGAAAGAAAGAGCATGACTCCCACCGGAACGTACCACATCCAACGCCAGCGGGGGAACACCTTCTATAACGCCAAACTACGGGAGGGTGCCAAGTACTATGTTTCCTGGTTAAATCACGGAACCTACCTTTTTCACAGTGTACCGACCGGTGCCAATGGCAAGGTAAACGTTAAAGAAGCGGCCAAGCTAGGTAAAACCCAGGGTTCACATGGTTGCATCCGCTTGTCGATCCCCGATGCCCGCTGGTTCTCTAAGACGGTCCCGGTGGGAACCAAGGTGGTCATCACTGATTAGATTGGTAGTGAAGAAACTTGAGCCCAAACAGGATTAGGTTAACGACCACGATTATTAAAAGGGCAGCTCCGAGGGAAAGCCGAATTAGCGGTACTAGGTAAACTAGCAGGTTATAGATGATGATGGCAGCAACGAGCTCGCCGTTACAGATCGCGACCTCTTTTAAAAAACGGGGTGGAAAAAAGTCAAAGAACATTTATATGCCTCCTTAACCTAGCGAATAGTAATGGGGGTGCCTTCGGGAAGTGACTGGAGCCACCGGGCATCCGGTTGTGATAGTTGAATTGTCCCGGGGATCGCAACTGGCTTTTTTAGCCAGTTTTTCTTTACCGTTTGTTGGTTAACCGCTGCTACTGATTCGAAGTAGTAGTGGTGACCAAATTCCGTCCAGTTCAGTCCCGTTACCAGTTGGGAACCACGTTTTTGGTAAAGTTGTTGCCCGCTTTTAGCCTGACTAGTTAACCGCTGGGGATGCAGGTTTATCTGTGCGTGCATGATGTAAATGACCCGGTGCCCTGATAGGACATAGACCCGCTTTAACGCTGGCTCGGCGACCAGGTGGAGCTTTTTAGCTTGCCGGAGATTAGGATAATTGTGGTGTTCGGAGGGGTGGTTAAGATTAGTGGGCCGGAGGAGGTTGATATTGCGAACCTGGCTCCGCCGGCTAGCCTCCGGGATGAACTTACTGGAGTCCAGGTAGGTGTGAACGTTGATCCCTAACGTTAGCACCAAAAAGACGACTAATGTAATTAGACTGATTCGTTTTAATTCACTATTCATGGTTGGATTCCTTTGTAGTAAAATACATGTGGCTATCTTAGCACACTTTTAGGTTGGGAGATTAAGAATGAACGGGAGAAAATTTGTTAAACAATTAGTATTATTCGTAATGATAATACCATTAATCTTAAGTCTAGCAACAAGTGCGAGTGCCAGCCGCCGGATCAACGCGTCGGCGGCAATGATGGTCGATGCATCTACCGGCCAGGTCCTGTACGCACAGAACGTGAATAAAAAACTACCGATTGCGTCAATTAGTAAACTCTTAACCGTGGCGGTAATCCATGATGAGCTTAAACAAAATGCCATCACGGCGAACACAAAGGTTAAGGTTTCCTCTGACGTGGCGGAGATTGCTAATGACCCGAACTATTCGGCAATTGGTATCCAGCAGGGAGAATCCTATACCGTCAAAGAGCTGCTCAATGCCGCGATGGTGAAGTCCGCGGACGGGGCAACGTTGGCCTTAGCGAGCGCCGACGGTAGTAGTATGGAAGAATTTAATATTCGAATGGCCCAAAAGGCCCAGCAAATTGGCTTGAAAAACTATACGATTGTTAATCCCGTTGGCTTAACCAATGGTGATCTAAAGGATCTAAAGTTATCGCAGTACTCTGACAAGGCGGAAAATGCCATGACTGCTCGAGACGTGGCAATATTAGCCCGTTACTTAGTTCGTACCTATCCGCAATTGCTGCAGGTGACAGCGCAAAAGCAGGCTAACTTCTTTATCAGTAAGAATAAGACTGTCCGGGCCGATAACCTTAACAAAATGCTTCCCGGCGGCCAGTATACGGTCAAGGGAGTGACGGTGGATGGCTTAAAGACCGGGACTTCTGATGCTGCCGGTGCGTCCTTTGTTAGCACCGGGACCTACCGTGGACACCGTATTATTACGGTGGTCCTCCATGCTAATGGTAGTAGTAAGGATGCCCGCTTCACGGCCACCCAGGAATTATATGCTAAATTAAAACAACTCCCGACTACCCAAATTACCTTACCCCAGCGACTGCATACCCAGAAGGTCGAGAATGGTAACCGGCGGACGGTCGCCGTTAAGCCCCAAAAGATTACGGTCTGGGGTAATAAGGTGGGCCATAACTACAACCTTGCTGTTAAGTTGAACCACCACAGCAAGAATGATAAGATCCTTGCCCCTGTCCGGAGTAACCAACGGATTGGTGAGCTGGAATTATCCAGTCCTGGTGTGCAAACCGTTGATCATGAGCCATTAACCTATGAGCTTTACAGTAGCGAGCAAGTACCAGTCGGGAACTTCTGGCAACGCTTATGGCATTAATTAACTAATTAATATAAAAGGCAGATTGCAATAAATAACTTGAACAAATTTAGTGACGTAGATTAAGCAAGAAG
>NZ_JBJEEL010000065.1:0-5992 GCF_051873035.1 Limosilactobacillus sp. | reverse complement strand
GAGCTGCTTAAAAAGCTATTCAATTTTCTTATCAGTACTTCTTGACAAAGAGCCCCCTTTTCTTATACGGAAGGAATCTCGCCACTTTGCTCTGGAACTGATTAATTAACTATCTGTCTTTGATTCTAAACTTCCGCAAAGTCGCTTTTTATATACCGCCGTTCAAGCGCACCCCGGTGACCAACTCATTACAAATAATTACATCGATAGTTCCGGTCACTCTTACGTTGCTTCTGCCTACTCCATAACTTCCTTCGGCACTCTATTAGGTGGGAGCACTACCTGACGTATCAGGAGCTCATTTCTTCTTTCCTTCCACGTCTTTAATATACCATCTTTTGTAAGCGATTACAACTCTTTTTATCTATTTAGCTAAAATAATAATTCAAGATATTTTTAGTGTAAAATAGTAAGTGAAATTCCTGTTTGGAGGTTATAACTTGAAAAAAGGTGTTCTACTTATCAACCTCGGTACTCCTGATGAGCCCACGGCTAAAGCGGTTCGTCCGTACTTACGCCGTTTCCTAGGTGATCCCCGCGTTATCAATACGCCGCGATCCATCTGGTTACCAATTCTCAACCTAATGATTCTACCCACCCGTCCTGCGGCATCGGCGGCTAAATACCAACAAATTTGGTCTGCGGACCACGGTTCGCCCCTCGCCTACTACACTGAACAGCAGGCCGCCCAGCTTCAAAGGCGATTACCCGACTATCAAGTCGCTTACGCGTACTCCTATAGCAAACCACTAATCGCAGACGCTTTAACGCAAATGGAAACAGCCGGGGTTCAAAGGTTAACAATTGTGCCGCTCTATCCTCAATACTCAACGACAACGATCGGTTCAATCATGGATGACATCAACCGCTTTTACTATCGGCGTACCCATGTTCCGGAACTACACATCATCAATGGTTTTGCCGATCGCAGTGACTACTTAGACCTTTTAGCCCACAATATTCAGGCCGAACTAAATCAAAATAAGTATGATCAAATCATCATTTCTTTCCACGGCATTCCAGTTAGCTATGCCCAAAATGGTGACCCCTATCCCCAACAATGTCAGGCAACTACGGAGGGGATCAGGCAGCGCCTTGACACCGATATTCCGATAATCCAAACCTACCAATCTAAGTTTGGGCCCGCCAAATGGCTTACCCCTGCTACTGCTGATCTCCTCAAAGAGTTACCTAAGAAGAATATCAAACGGGTACTAGTCATTTCACCATCCTTCGTGGCGGACTGCCTGGAAACCCTTCATGAATTAGACATCGAAAATCGTCATTACTTTATGAAAAATGGTGGTCAGTTTTTTAAGGTCGTCCGCTGTTTCAACGCTGACCCGGCTTTTACTAGCATCCTTCAAAAGATCGTCCTGGGCAAGTAATAGTATTCCCACTCCTTTGGGTAATTAAAAGGAAAAAGGCTTTCACCGGTCAGATAAAGTCATCTGGCCGGTGAAAGCCTTATATTAATTTATTGGGTGAGCATCATCAAAATGGCCACAAAGTTATTAATCCCGTGAAGAAGGATGCTGTTTTTAAGACTGCCCGATCGCCGGTAAACATAGGTTAAAACCATCCCCATAAAGCAATACATCAGAAAACTCACGATGGTCGTGCTGGTATGGGCCAGTGAAAAAACGATTCCCGACAAAAACATCTTTGCCCATAAGGCATTAGGCCGGAAGAAGAGGTTCGTCAAAATACCACGAAAGATTAGCTCCTCGGCCACCGGGGTCAAAGTAAAGGACGATACTACAAAAACAGCCGTGATTATCCGGTTGTGGTTTAACAACTGGTGAATAAGCGCATTATTAGCTGTCTGGGTCTGGTGGAAAAGGTACATGTTCAGCCAGCCAAAGACTGCCATCCCCACCAGTAGCATTACATAACCGGTAATTACCATTAGCGGCCTAACCGGTCCGCCACTTAACTGGTTATAGCGCCGATAGACCCGCCGCGCACAGCCAATAATAAACAAAAAGATAACCACAAAAATTACCGATATCCCAATCGCTAACGCTTGATTATGCGGTTGCCGGTTAGCAATTGCCACCGCCATTGGTGGTACCTGAATGAGCAGGAAAAAGATGGCGACGATTCCTATCCGGTAAAACCAGGAACCCAACTTAGTCTTTCGAATCTTCATGGTGTTGTTGGCTTGCTTCCTCCTTTTGGCGAATTTCACGCCGCCGTTGATAACTCCACTTAGCGGTGATCCTGGTAACGATAACGTTGGCGACCACAAAGCCCAAAATCCACAAGGCATACATCAGCCAACCGGAAATCAGCTTGGCAATCGTCAACCCCACCAGAACTGCAAAAATAATAAACGGGGGTAGGATCACTTTAATCAAATATTCTGCTTTCATCTGTTCGTTTCCTCCGTGACGTAATCAAAAGGTGCACCAGGTCGCCCTGCTACACCCCATCTGATCATCTACTTTTGGCTAGCAGCCATGATCTGGTCCTTTGTCGGAATTGATGGCAATGCCCCCATCTTCTGAACGGCCAGTGAGCTAGCACGTTGGGCGTAAACTAACGCCTTTTCAATGTTACTCATGTCCGGCTTTAACTGGGAGGAAAGCGCCCCGATAAAGGTATCACCCGCTGCCGTCGTATCAACCGCATTAACCTTAAAGGCGGGGATGAAGTTATACCCGTCCTGTGTACAGTAGAAGGCCCCCTTGGCCCCCACCGTAATAATCAGGTTACGGACACCCATCTTCGCAAACTTGGCGGCGGACATCAGCATCGAGGTCTCATCCGTAATAATGATTCCCGTCAGCGCCTGACTCTCCGTCTCATTAGGGATAATCAGATCGGTCAACTTTAAAACGGCCGGGTCAATCTCGTGTGCTGGTGCCGGGTTCAAGATTGTTGTAACCCCGTTGGCCTTAGCCAGTTCAAATGCCTTCAAGGTCGCTGCTTGAGGTGTTTCAAACTGTGCTACTACAAAATCAGCCTCCATGATTTGTTTCTTAGCGGCAGTTACGTCAGCAACACTCAACTCTTGGTTGGCACCACCATAAACCAAGATACTATTTTGCCCATTTTCATCCAGTAAGATTGCCGCTGAACCAGTCCCTACCTGGTCATTGACCTTGATACCAGAAACGTCAATTCCATTTTCCCGGAGGTCTTTAAGCATCATCTCACCGCCGCTATCCTTGCCGACTTCACCGACAAAGTATGTTTGGGCACCAGAACGAGCAGCAGATACTGCCTGATTAGCTCCCTTACCACCAGCGGCACTTGACTTGCCTAACGCTGAAAGTGTCTCACCAGGTAGTGGCATTCGCTTAATTTTCATTGTTGTGTCAACATTTAAGCTCCCGACAACTGTCACTTTATTCATCGTTTATTTCCTCCTCGTTCTTATGTAGTAATACTATACCATATGACACGGTCCCGTGCTTTCCCGACAAACCAGCCGCACGGGGAAACTTTCCACCGTCTCGTCACGGTGCTGGTTATGAATTCGGTCTAACAATATCTTTGTTGCGCCGACTCCCAGGTCAAAAATAGGTTGGTGAATGGTGGTTAATTTCGGATAGACATATTCATCCAGGGAAATATCATCATAGCCGATTACCGAAATATCTTCCGGTACCCGGACCTTTAACTCCCTTAACCCCCGCAGTAGGCCAATGGCCATCTCATCGTTCGCCGCAAAAACTGCGGTCGCCCCACTAGCAGCCACGGCCCGGGCCGCTTCATAGCCACCGCGGCAGCTCAGGTCCGCACGTAGGACGTCTTTTTCCTCATCAAAGTGCCGACCATGTGCCAACAAAACACTCTTAAAGCCCGCTAACCGTTGCTTAAAGTTCTCCGTGATATTTTTAACCCCTAGGTAGAGGAACTTTTGGTGGCCCAATTCTACCAAGTGACGGGCCGCTAGCTGACCACCGTGATAATCATCGGTCTGCACCCGGGCCCCCTCCTGGTCATAGTTACGGTCGAATAGGATGTAGGGAATATCACGGTTAATCAACGCCTGGTTAATCATCTCCGTCGTCATCCGGGCACTGGCAATAATCAACCCATCGATTGACCGTTCGACCATTTGTTCTAGGTAATGTTTTTCCAACTTTGGATCCCGGTTAGCACTAAAGATCAGTGGAATTAACTTTTCCTGTCGGGCGACCTGTTGAACCCCCTCAACAAAGGAACCAAAGAAGGCCTCACTAACATTGGGTACCAATACACCAATCGTATTGATATTTTCTCTCATAATTAAACTACGGGCGTGAAAGTCCGGCACGTACTGATATTGATCCCGGAGCTTCATAATCCGTTCCCGGGTAGTTTTACTAAATCGCTTGCCCTTGCCATTTAAGACCTGTGAAACAGTCGTTACCGAAACACCGGCCATCCTTGCAATATCGCGAATCGTTACTCTTTTACTCATTTTCTTCCTCTTTGTATCATTACTATGTCAAACACCAAACTTAAGCCAGCCACCACATAATTATTCGCCAGCAAAAAGGTCGCTTAAGATCTGTCGGCCGGTGGCAGCCTGTGTCCCACGAACACGAACATAATCAATTTTAGCAAGTAGGATATCGTACGTCCACAGTGATGACAAGTCGTTTTCATTAAAATAATGCAAGGTGAGCTTAATCCGGTCACGGTCCGCGATTACCCCGGTAAAATCATCGGCTCCCTTGTACTGGTCAGTGCCAATTACCACTGGTAAATGGTGGGTGTAGGAATCGTTCAACGCGCTATTTAATAGGTCGCCCCGACTAAATTCCGGGTGATCATCGATGAACTGTTGGACGTGCCAAATATCAAAGTACCCGTACTGGTGAGCCACCTTCGTCTTTTCAGAAATGGTCATAAGGTAGTCCGTATGCTGGGCAACCGCGGTAATACTGCTAATGCGGATCACGATCAGTCCGTTAATTTTCCCATCCCAGTCGATACTAATTACCAGACAAAAGGTCGGGTCCATCGCCACTACAAAGCCCACATTGAAGTAGTCATCACCAGGAATATTATGAATTTCAATCAAGCTACCATTCTGGCGGGCAAGTGCTAGTTGCGCGCGCAAGTCGGTTTGGTTCATTTTTTCCATATCTAACTCTCCCCAAAATTCTCTTCTCCTATTTTCCGGTTTTTCTAGTGATTTTTCAAATATTTTACCGTCGTTAAATTCTGCGTATCAAAAATTAACGGTGGGCAGCAAGTTAATTTTGTAGTATGATGGTTCTTGTTCTAAAAATTATAAAGAGGGGCCAATATGGTGATTATTACAGCAGGAATGATTGGTGTTGGGAAGACAACGTTAACCGGAAAGATTGCCGAACACCTCCATACAAAAGCGTTCTTTGAACCAGTCGGTGACAATCCGGTTTTGCCACTGTACTATAAAGACCAAAAGCAATATGGTTTCTTATTGCAGATCTACTTTTTAAATAAGCGCTTTTCCATGATTAAACAGGCACTGGCAAATGATAATAATGTCTTAGACCGTTCAATCTATGAAGACGCCTTGTTCACCCGCGAAAATAATGCCGAGGGAAACATCACGGATACCGAGTTGGAAGTTTACCTAGACCTGCTCGATAATATGATGAAGGACCTTCAGCAGTTGCCGAAAAAGGCACCGGACCTAATGGTTTATTCGGAAACGGACTTTGAAACCATCCTTTACCGGATTAAAAAACGGGGTCGCGATTACGAACAGGTTGATAATAATCCAGAATTAAAGGATTACTACTACAAGATCTGGAGCGCCTACAAGCAATGGTACAAAGACTACGATGCCAGTCCCAAGATGAAGGTTGACCTAGAAAAGTACGACCTGGAAGACCCGAAGAACGTCGAGATCGTTCTTCACATGATTGACGAACGGCTCAAAACTATTCGTTAATAAAAACAGCTCAAGTATTCAGCTAAATGCCGAGTGCTCGAGCTGTTTTTATTAACTGACTGAAACTTGAAAGTATGAAGACAGACTGATCCCTTGGTATCACAGGGCATA
>NZ_JBJEEL010000064.1:0-34608 GCF_051873035.1 Limosilactobacillus sp. | reverse complement strand
GGTGAATTGATTGTACAACAGGGCATAGCAGATGTCCTTTTTGCGTACAAAAAAAACTGGCATTGATTTTCATCAATACCAGAAAGTGTAGACCCGATAATATTAAAGGGGATGCTGACTTCCCCGTGAACACAAAGAGGCGCTAAGCAATTTGGACTTTCCAAATGCTTAGCGCCTCTTTTGGACTGTTTAATCTTGTATTGTAATGTGAAGCCGTGTTTGCCAGGGGCCTAGTCATCAACACTGAGGTTGAAATGCGGGAGCTGGTGGACAAATTGTTCGTAAGCATCCTGTTCACCAGTAGCGACCACCTGGCTATTAGCTGCAGTTACCTGACCGTTATGCAGGTATTCCTCAGCAACGGTAATTCGGTGGGTAAAGGTAGCGTTACCGATTAGTTCTATCCAGTAACGACCCGCGGCAAAGTGGACAATGGTTTTGACCATACCACCAGGATTGTAGACGGTAATTGGTTGGTTAAAGGCGGCCTGTTGCGGATGAAGAAGTGTGAAGGCGAGGGTAGTAGCCGACATCCCGGTTCCACAAGCATTGGTAAAGCCGACTCCCCGTTCAAATGTCCGCACAAACAACTCGTTTGGGCCAAGGATTTGGGCGAAGCTAACATTAACGCCATCACTAAAGTAAGGGTTCTTACCGTTAAGGTAGCTGCCGAGCTGTCCTAAGAGTGGTCCTTCAATGACACTTTGGCTCACAAAACTGATTAAGTGTGGATTAGGGACCGCAATGGCAGAAAAGGTGAGACCCGGTGCCAATTCAGGAACCATGATCCCTAACAGGCGTTCATGGCCAAGCTTATCAAAGGGTAATGCGGCCTTATTAAAACGAACTGGTGAGATTTCTACCGCGAAGGCCGGAACGTTCTTGGCCAGAGTGGCCGCTTGCCGAACCTGAAGACTGCTATTCATAGTGTCGACTTTGAAATTGGTGACCTGGTCACGTTCGGCCACGTAACGGGCGACTGTCCGTAACCCATTACCGCACATTGAAGCCTCACTCCCATCCGCGTTGATCACCCGCATTTGGGCCTGGGCCCCTTCACGGGTCGGCCGGTTGACCACCAGCAATCCATCGGCACCGCCAAGGAGTCCCCGTTGCTGGTTAGTAATTTGCCGGGCTAGTTGCCGTAGTTCGTCGTCACTAAGCTCATGATCGAGTGTCGTCTGGTCCAGGATAAAAAAACTATTTTGGGAGCCGTGAACCTTTAGTAATTCTGTCATTTTAATTCCTCCTAATTAGCAAAAAAACGGTGGTAAATTGCCTGAACAGCCCGGTCGGCATCTTGGTTATAGGTACCGATCATGATTGAAATCCGTGAGGCCCCCTGGTTGATGATGGGGACCGGAATGTTATTTTTAGTCAATGGTTCGAGGATATCGTTGATTACGCCAGTCCGGTTGCGCATCCCTTCGCCAACCACCATGGTAATCGCATAGTTATCGATCCATTCTAGTTGGTCCGGGTTAATTTCTTCCTGGATTTCGTTGCAAATAACATCAACTAGTTCGTCGTCAATCTGGTTCTTATCCAGAATAATGGTAATATCATCGATCCCTGATGGCATGTGTTCGTATGATACATTGTGGCGGGCAAGGATAGTTAAGATCCGGAGGGTAAACCCAGCCTCCTTATTAAGCAGGTACTTGTGGAGGTAGATCGCTGCAAAGTGCTTTCCACTGACCACACCGGTAACGATATCAGCCGGTTGAAAACCCTTATCAGGAACAATTAGCGTGCCTGGCTTTTCTGGATGTTGGGTATTTTTCACGTTAATCGGTACGTTACCCTGAATTGCCGGAATGAGGGCCTCATCGTGAAAGACGGAGAAACCAGCATAGGATAATTCTCGCATCTCCCGGTAGGTCATCTTGGCGATTGGTTGCGGATCCTTAACAACCGCGGGATTAGCAACGTAGATCGCATCGACATCCGTGAAGTTTTCGTAAAGCTGGGCATGAAGTCCCCGGGCAAGAATTGCCCCGGTAATGTCAGACCCACCCCGAGAAAAGGTTGCAATATGGCCGGCCATGGTAATACCGTAAAAGCCAGGGAAAATCAATAGTTCACTATCGTTAAAGCTAAACCGGTCTAAGAGGGCGTAGGTTTCCGGGGCAACGGTCGCGTTATTAGGGGTCCCAGTGACGCGGATCCCAGCCTCTTCTGGGGTAACAAACCGGGCCTCGTAACCCAACTGCTGCAGAACAATCGCCATTAAGTTGGCATTCAGCCATTCACCATGGGCCTTAAAAGCCGCTAGCAAGTAATTATTGTTAGGATAATCCCAGCTTGGCAGGTCCGTTAGGCGGTCGATTAACGGGGTTAACTTGGTGGCCGGGACATTAAAGTAATCGGCGATCGCCTGATAACGACCGATAATCTGCTTAGTGGTAGCGGTGGTTGATTCGTGGGCTAAAACCTGTTTAGCATAGGTGATCAAGAGGTCGGTTACTTTAATATCACCGGCTTTTCGTTTGCCGGGCGCCGAAGTAACGACTACCCGCCGTTGCGGATCGGCGGTAATAATCTTAATTGCTTGGGCAAAGTGTTCACCGTCGGCCAGTGACGACCCACCAAATTTAACGACTTTCATTTCTTAAGCACTCCTTTGGAAATTAGCGAAAATTGCTAATTTTCCGTAAACAATTTTAATCGAATTCTAACATGTTTGACGGAACATGCAAGCCTGATAATTTTTAAAAAGCCTAGGATAAACGTTTTACCTAGTTTCCTAATATTAAAGAATACCATAGTAGACTAATTTTCCTATTGACTTTCTCATAATTTTTTTATAAGCTTAGTACAAATCGAAGAGGTGCAACCAACACTAGTAAACCTAAGGAGCCCCTGCCGGACAGTGAGAGAGGTTGAACAGGGCGGTTGCCGAAGCGCCTGGTCGGGCAGCGGCCGGGTTGGCTGGGGCGTAGCTGAAGAAGTTACGGACTGTCGCAGGACGGATTAGAGCCTGCGTTGCGCTATCGACAAATGAAATGGATATTGGACTTCCACTATTTGTTTTTGCGCAAATAGTGGATTTTTTATTAGTCGACTTCCCCGAAGGCAAATTGGAGGAATTGGTAATGAATGAACAGATTTCAGCAGACCAAATTAACGCTGCCGGTCATCTAACGATCGGCGGTTGTGATGCGGTTGAGTTAGCTAGCCAGTACGGAACACCGCTGGTGGTTTACGATGTCAGTCAGATTCGACAGCAGATCCGGGCCTTCAAACGGGTCTTTGAAGAAAACCAGGTTAAGTACGTGGTTAGTTACGCTAGCAAAGCCTTTGCGGCGGTTGCGATGTACCAGGTGGTTAATCAAGAAGGCGCCCACATTGACGTGGTTTCTGGTGGGGAAATGTATACGGCGTTGAAGGCTGGTTTTCCGTTAGAACACGCTAGTTTTCATGGGAATAATAAGTCCTATGATGAACTGGTAATGGCTGTTAAAAACCACATCGGTGTAATCGTGATTGATAACTTCCATGAAATTGATTTGCTTGGTCAAGTCCTTGAAGAATTAGACACGACTGTCCAGGTAATGTTACGGATTACGCCTGGAATTTCGGCACACACTAATAAGTATATTCAAACGGGTCAGGTAGATAGTAAGTTTGGCTTTGACCTGGAGTCCGGGCAGGCTGACCAGGCCCTGGAAAGAGTACTTGCTAACCCCCGGATGAAGATGATTGGCTTGCACGCCCACATCGGTTCCCAAATTTTTGAGCTGGCCGGTTTTGAAGGAGTTGCTAATAAACTAGTAGCCGTCGCTGACCACTGGCAAAAGCAATTTGGCTATCGGGCGGCGGTCATCAATGTCGGTGGTGGCTTCGGTATTCGCTATGTTAAGAGTGATCAACCGCTCCGGCCCGAAGAATTTGTTGACGCGATTATTAAGGCCATTAAGAAGGCCGTAGTGGGAACCGACCTGGGAAAGCCGGCAATCTGGATTGAACCCGGGCGGTCAATTGCGGGTCCTGCCGGTTATAACCTTTATACGGTTGGTTCACGCAAGGACCTACCAGGTTTGAAACCGTACGTAACGGTTGATGGTGGAATGGGTGATAATATTCGTCCTGCCTTATACCAAGCTAAGTATGAAACGGTCCTGGCAAATGATCCGCAGGCACCATTAAAAGAACACGTCCGGATTGCTGGTAAGTATTGTGAGTCGGGTGATATTTTGAGTCAGGATCAGGCCTTACCAGCTACTAAGCCGGGTGATATCCTTGCCACCTTGGATACGGGAGCCTACGGTTATGCCATGGCGTCAAACTATAACCGGAACCCCCGGCCAGCAGTTGTCTTTGCTGAAAATGGTCATTCACAACTGGTTATTAAACGGGAAAGCTATGAGGACCTAGTTCACCTGGATCAACCATATACGGCAAATAATTAGTTTAAATAGGAAGAAAGAGGATTTTAAAATGGCAGAATTAGATGCACAAACAATTATTAACTACATTAGTAATGCTCCCAAGAAGACCCCGGTAAAGGTTATCCTAAAGGGAAAGGTAACGGAATTAAACTTCCCGGCGGCCCTGCAAAGCTTTGCAGAAGAAAAGACGGCCACCCTTTACGGTGACTGGGCAGATGTTAAGCCGTTCCTTGATGAAAATAAGGATAAGATTACTGACTACCACGTGGAAAATGATGCCCGTAATTCAGCAGTACCGTTGCTGGACCTGAAGGGGGTTAATGCCCGGATTGAGCCGGGGGCAATCATTCGTGATAAGGTCCTGATTGGTGATAATGCCGTTGTAATGATGGGGGCAACAATTAACATTGGTGCTGAAATTGGTGCGGATTCAATGATTGACATGGGCGCCGTGCTAGGTGGCCGGGCCATTGTCGGTAAGCATTGTCACATCGGCGCCGGGACCGTCTTAGCCGGGGTGGTTGAACCGGCTAGTGCTGAACCCGTCCGGATTGACGATAATGTTTTAATTGGTGCCAATGCTGTAGTGATTGAAGGGGTCCACGTTGGTGAAGGCGCCGTCGTGGCAGCCGGGGCGATCGTTACTCATGATGTTGCCCCCCACACGATGGTCGCTGGGGTTCCGGCTAAGTTCATCAAGAACGTTGACCAACAGACTAGTGATAAGACGGCCCTGGAAGACGATTTGAGGAAGTTATAAAGATGTTATTATCTGAAGAAAAATTAATTGAGATTCGCCGACATCTTCACCAGATTCCGGAGTTGGCCCTTCATGAAACACAAACTCATGAATATTTAGTGGCGGTGGTAAAAAGCTTTAACCAGGAATACCTGGAAGTTCGAACCCCAACGGAGTTACCAACTTCTTTATTTGTACTGGTAAAGGGAAGTGCACCCCAGCGGACGATTGGTTATCGAACGGATATCGATGCCCTGCCGGTAACGGAAAAGACGGGCTTACCTTACCAGTCCCAACATCCTGGGGTTATGCATGCCTGTGGCCATGATATTCATATGACCGTGGCGCTGGGGGTCTTGAACTACTTTGCAGAACACCAGCCAAAAGATAACCTCCTCTTTTTCTTCCAACCAGCCGAAGAAAGTGACTATGGTGGGAAACGCGCTTATGAGGCCGGCCTATTTAGCGGTAAGTGGCGACCAGATGAGTTCTATGGCCTTCATGACAACCCTGACTTACCAGCCGGTGCAATTGGCTGCCGGATGGGGACCCTCTTTGCCGGAACGACTGAGGTTAATATTGACCTCGTTGGCAAGGGCGGGCATGCCGCCTACCCGCAGGATGCTAACGATACGGTAGTGGCCGCTGCCTCCCTAATTATGCAGGTTCAGACGATCATTTCTCGCAGTATTGACCCTATTCATAGTGGGGTGATTACCCTG
Source organism: Limosilactobacillus sp. (assembly GCF_051873035.1). Taxonomy (GTDB): domain Bacteria; phylum Bacillota; class Bacilli; order Lactobacillales; family Lactobacillaceae; genus Limosilactobacillus. The sequence continues at coordinate 28,756 of NZ_JBJEEL010000064.1, read as the reverse complement.
GGTAAGATTCAGGGGGGCGAGATCCGCAATGTGATTGCTGGCCATACCCGGATTGAAGGAACTATTCGGGGGCTAACCCAGAGAATGATTGAAAAAATTGATGAACGCCTAAAGGATGTTTGTGAAGGTGTCGGCCGGAGCTTCAATATGGACGTTAAGTTAGCACTCAATCAAGGGGGCTATTGGCCAGTTGAGAACAATCCGGTCCTGACGAAATTCTTCATTAATTATATGAAGCAGGCACCTAACGTTAACTTTATTGAGACTGCACCGGCCATGACCGGGGAAGACTTTGGCTTTCTACTGGCCAAGTTTCCCGGAACGATGTTTTGGCTGGGGGTTGACGATGATGCCCAGCTCCATTCAGCCACGGTGACACCAGATGAATCCGCTATTAAGCGGGGGGTCGATGCAATTACCGGTTTCTTACAAGCACGGATGGATAAGGCATTGGAGGAAGAAAAATGAAATTAGCAGATGCAGATTTATTAACAGCGATTGTGACGCCTTTTGACGACCAGGGACAAATTGATTTTGCCAGTCTTAAAAAGCTGACTAATTACCTAATTGAACAGGGAAGTAACGGCTTTGTCATCGGGGGAACGACGGGTGAAACCCCAACGCTAACCCATGATGAAAAGCTTCAATTATACCAAGAGTTTGGTAAGATCGTCGACGGTCGGGTGCCGGTGATCGCTGGGACGGGTAGTAATAATACCGCTGAGACGATTGCCTTCACTAACGAGGTCGCCCAGATTCCGGGGATTGACTACGCCCTAGTAGTGGTACCACCGTACAACAAGCCCAACCAGCGGGGGATGGTGGCCCACTTTACGGCCGTTGCTGACCAGGTAAACCTGCCAGTAGTAATCTACAATATTCCGGGACGGACCGGCGTTAAGATGGCCGCGACCACGGTAACGAAGCTTTCTCACCACCCTAACATTGCTGCTGTTAAGCAATGTGCTTCCCTGGAAGAACTAGAACAAATTGTAGATCAGAAGGATGACGATTTTGCGGTCTTTACTGGTGAGGATGCCCAGGCGTTGACTGCCCGGGTGCTGGGAGCAAATGGGGTCATTTCCGTGGCTTCCCACAGTTATGCTCCCCAAATGCGGGCGATGTACGACGCCCTTTACCGAGGAGACTACCAGGCGGCCGGCCGTCTCCAACGCTGGCTGACTCCTAAGATGGCGGCCCTATTTATGTATCCATCACCTTCTCCGGTTAAGGCGGTATTGAATGCTCAGGGCTTTAGTACGGGGAGTTGCCGGCTACCAATTTTACCGTTGAATGAAGAAGAGCAACGGGCACTTGCGGCGGCCCTTAACCTACCGGCTGACAAGCTACTCAATAAAGAACTACCACTTAATTTGGGGGAATAAAGAATGAAGAAAGTATTAATTGCTGGTGCGGCCGGCGCAATGGGTCAAAAGGCCGTGGCCCTGGTGAACAGTATGCCGGAAACTAAATTGACGGCGGTTCTAGCACCGCACCTGACTGCCGACCAACGTGAACAGTTCGGCCTTGACCCCGATGTGCAAATTTATCACCAACTTGAGCAAATCGATGCTGGTGTGGCGGATATCTGGCTAGACTTTACCGTTCCGGCAGCGGTTTATCCAAACGTTAAATATGCAATTGAACATGGGATGGCACCGGTTGTCGGGACCACCGGATTAACCGATGAGCAAGAGGCCGAATTAGTGGCCGCAAGTAAACAACACCATTTAGGCGGTCTGATTGCCCCTAATTTTGGTATGTCGGCAGTCCTACTAATGAAGTTTGCCAAGGAAGCGGCCCAGTACTTCCCAGATGTTGAAATTATTGAAATGCACCACGCTGATAAAAAGGATGCGCCATCCGGGACGGCGCTCAGTACTGCTAAGTTAATTGACCAGGTTCGTCCCACCCATGAAACTAATCCTGATGAAGTTTCGACCCTTGACCAAGTCCGCGGTGGTGACTACCACGGCATTAAGATCCATTCCGTTCGCCTGCCCGGTTACATTGCCCATGAGCAGGTCCTCTTTGGAGGTGCTGGTGAAGCACTGACCATTCGTCAAGATTCCTTTGATCGCCAGTCATTTATGAGTGGGGTTAAGGTTGCCTTAGATAAGGTCTTAAGCCTAAATGAACTCGTAATTGGTTTGGAAAATATCTTATAAGGAGTGACACCATGCCATCTTTACCAACAGAAATGCACAAGATTGTTAATGCCCGGGTTAATGAGTTACCGCCAGCACAAATTCGGGCCTTTGATGACGAGATTTCAGCGATTCCAGGAATTGTCAAATTAACCCTGGGTGAACCGGATTTTAATGTTCCGGAACACGTTAAGCAGGCGGCACTGACGAGTATTAAGGATAATAATTCACACTACTCTGCTAGTCGGGGAACAATTGAATTACGGCAAGCGATCAGTACCTACTTGAAACGCACGCGGGGGGTCAATTATGATCCGGCTAGTGAAATAATTGTTACGGTTGGGGCGACGGAAGCAATTACGGCGACGACCTTTGCGCTCCTCAATCCTGGCGATAAGGTAATCGTACCGAGCCCGATTTTTTCACTCTACTTCCCGAGTGTTTCGTTAACCGGCGCTGAACCGGTAGCAGTTAATACGGCTGCGGATGGCTTCTTGTTAACGGCAGAACGGTTAGAAAAAGAATTAGCCGCGGCGGGGCCCCAGGTTAAGGCAATTGTGTTAAATTATCCTAACAACCCGACCGGGCGGACATACTCGCGTGATCAGCTAGCAGCCCTAGCAGAAGTGATTAAGGCTCACCACCTGATCGCGATTGTCGATGAAATCTACAGTGAATTGGTTTATGATCAACCCTTTGCTTCATTAGCCAGCTTCTTACCTGACCAGACCGTATTGATCAACGGCTTTTCTAAGTCGCACGCAATGACGGGTTACCGTCTAGGCTACTTGGCGGCACCGCGGGAGGTGATTAGTCAAGTTTCTAAGATGCACTCGTTTATGGTTACGTGTGCTGATGATACTGCTCAAGCAGCGGCACTAGAGGCTCTTCAAAATGGTCAGGCCGATCCTGAGCGCTTCCGCCGGCACTACCAAGAACGGCGGGACCGTCTTGCCAAGGCCTTGCGCGGACTTGGCTTTGAAATGGCAATTCCTGACGGGGCCTTTTACCTCTTCGCTAAGATTCCGGCCGAGTATGGAGACGATGACCTTCAATTTGCCCGGGACCTTGCCCACCAAGCAAAGGTGGGAGTAATTCCGGGGAGTGCGTTTGGCCCTGGTGGTGAAGGGCATATTCGTCTATCATATGCTGCAGCCGATGAAAGTATCGATTTAGCAATTAAACGGCTGACAGACTTTACTAAAAATTAATAATTGTATTAAAATAGCCAAAGAAGGCGCTACCACGTCTTTTAATGGCTATTTTTTATGCAGGCAACGACCAATTGTTCGCTACAGCTAGTATAAAAATAATGGTAATATAAAAGTTATGGAGACAAGCTGCCAATTAATTGGAGGCTTAGTCACCAGCACTTATTGTTTTAACTTATTTGGTATTGCTCAAGAAGGTGTTCTTAGGAATGGTTAAAAAACTAAAACGGGTTCATCAACACCGGCACATGTTTGTCGGTGCACTTGGTGCTGTTGGCTTGCTTACGTTAACGGCTCAAGCGGCATCGGCGAGTGAGGTCACCGTTAAACCAGGTGATACGGTCTGGGGGATTGCTCAACAACATGGTCTGACTACTCAGGCAATTGAAGCGGCCAATCCGACTAAGATTAAAAAGATTAGTAGTACGGTTGACCTTATCCAGGTTGGTCAGCAGCTTACCTTGCCGGATGGCCAGTCGACTCCGGCCCCGACGCAAACTGGTTCGTCTAATGGGACCTACGCCGTTCAGCCAGGAGATCAGCTAACTGCGGTTGCTCAACGGTTTGGAATAACGGCGGGCCAATTACGACAGTGGAACCAGCTTACTAGTAATCAATTAGTAGCAGGTCAGCAGTTACAAGTTACTGATCCCAACGCAACAGCTGCGGGAGAAACCAATGGTGACGTAGCAACTGCTGGCGTGGGGCCAGTAACTAACCAGGGTAGTCAGCCGAATGCGTCAACGGTTAGTGGATCAGCAGTAACCGCCGAAGAAAATGCGGCAACGATGGCGAGCGGACAATCATTATCCGCTCCGCAACCGACTGCCGTTACTGGCCAGCAGGTTAGTGGTACTACGCCGTCAACGGTAGTGGCCGGTAATACCGACCAGTCGACGCTGGCAAATACTCAAATGGTGGGACAAAACGACCAAGTGAGTGGCCAACAACCGACTAGTTCGCTCAGTGGTGAAGGCAATCAGACTAGTAGCCAAGGACCGGTAACTTTTAGCACGCAACCGTCTACTCAGCCGGTTAATAATTCAGTAGCAACTAGCCAGCAACCGGTACAGTCCCAGCAATCAGTACAGTCGGCCACAACGCCAGCAAGCGCGGCTCCAGTTAGTCAGCAGCCTGCGCAACCGACCGCCGGTCAGGAACAGCCATTGGCTAGCCAGCAGCCTGCTCAATCGACCGCGGGGACGGGACAGTCAGTTGTAAACCAACAATCAGCCGGGTCTGCTACTAGCCAACAATCTGGTCAGTCGGTTAGTGACCAACCGGCTTCAAGCTCACCAGCAACATCGAACCAGCAACCAGCTACTAGTACCCAGCCGGCTCAGTCCAGCAGTAGTACTGGAGCTAGTGATTTACAAACCGGATCGGTGGTTAGTCTAGCAACTAAAATTGCAACTTCTAACAGTGTTCCATACGTCTGGGGTGGCAATTCACTTAAGGGAATGGACTGTTCTGGCTTTGTTGACTACGTATATGCACATGCGGAAAATAAACAATTACCTCATAATTCGGTAGCACTGGAAAGTTATGTTAACCAACATGCCGTTAGTCAAGCCCAACCCGGGGACATCCTATTTTGGGGGAACCACGGTAGTACCTACCACGTAGCAATCTATACGGGGAATAACCAGTATGCTGCGGCCGCCAAACCAGGAACAAATGTCTCGATTTATACATTGAGTCCCTACTTTACCCCTAGTTTTGCTGGTACCGTTAAGTAGTTTATGAGAGCTTTTTCATCATAAAGTAACTGAGATGTAACGGAAAAAGGCTTAACTTTTTCGTCATTACGTGCTATTTTTGCTATATGCAATTAAGAATTGCTTTAAATATTACTGTAATTGGGAGTGTTTAAAGTGAGTAATAAGCACGAAATCGAAGAAGAATTAGCGGCGGCTGAATCACGGTTAGCCACCCTCTGTAAAAGTGAAAATGAAGATCAGTTTAGCGGTGGGGAAACGGTAACCATTCAGCCCACTTGTGGCGATGAAATGCAGTCGCTGCGTGAAGAATGCAGTCAGTTACGAATTATTCTGGAAGCAATGGAAGCTTCTGAAGATTAGTTAAAGATAGTGATGGAGCGACGATAGCGGTCTTATTGATCGCTATGTTATGTATCAAAGGGCGAAAACCTAATTCTGTCCAACAGCGTGATTCATAAAAAGGCCTCAAGTATTCGGCTTGTCCGAATGCTTGAGGCCTTTTGTGCTGTGAAGGTCGACTTCGCTATTGCAAGGTCTTAATGCGTGCTTGAAGTAAGTGGCGTTTGGCGGAAGGGGTAGTGGTCGATTCTAAACTCTAAATCGATAAAGCGATTCCCACGTTCTTCACCATCGATTTGGCTAAATTCCAGGGAAGTCGTAGTGCAATGGAACCGGCTGCCAGTAAAATGACTGGCAAAGCGTGAAGTGGGGAGTTTCCCCCGGTAAAATTGCCGTAATTGCCAAAAGGTGAGTGGCCACCCACGGCGTTCCGCAATTGTAAGGTCGAGTGATGGCTTATGTAGTCCGGTTGAACTGGTCAACTGAATACCACTATCGGTAAAGGGATGGTTGTTAACAACTACTAAGTAGGCCTTCGGATATGGGGTACGATGCTGGTGCTGGGTAAGCATTAGTTGAAATGGTTGCTGATCATAAAGAACAGCTAGTGAATGTAGTAGGAAGGAAAAATGTCCCCAGCGAAAGTGCCTGCGCCGACGTTGGCGACCAGCCTGACTAATCATTGCGGCATCAAAACCGATCCCCACACTGTTGAGAAAGTAATTATCTTCGTCCTTAATGGCGTCATGACAGCGACCAATTGCAATGTTAGTGGTGGTGTTGGCTGCCAAGATCTGTTGGAGCGCGTCATCCGGGTTAGCTGAAATACCATATGCCCGAGCAAAACGACTTAAACCGCTGGCCGGGATGTAGGCTAGTGGTAATGGCTCTTGTTGGCGATTGGCATCTTCTTTTAAACCGTTCAAAACGTCATGAAGCGTCCCGTCACCACCGATAACAATTACGGTAGTATCGCTAGCATCATGACTTTGAGAGAGGCGGTGGGCAAAGTAGCGCGCACTGCTTTCATCCTTTGTGGACTGGAGATCAAAGTCAGCGTTGGCTTGTGTTAAATGTTCTTGAATCTTTTTCCCGATGCTCGCTGCACGACCATTGCCAGCAGTGGGGTTGAGAATGACTGAATAGTGCATAGTGATCTTCCTTTATTGGCATCTCTGAGGTGGCTAGTAGCCGATCAACAAAATAAAAATGAGGCTGGAGAAATGATTTTCCAGCCTCATCATCCGAACTAAAACGTGGTAATCTTAAAGTTTGGATTTTGCTTTTCGTATTCAAGGGCCTTTTCATCCAGCTGCTCGACATATTCAATGTTGTAATCGGTATTATGTTCAACCATTAAAAGTGCTTCGGCTTCGGAATCGGCCTCAATATAAATTGATTGTGTATTTTCACGAACTGGTCGTTTGGTATTATCTGGTTGGAAATATACTTTAAAAGTCATTCTGCTAAAAACTCCTTGATAATAAAGTTATTATTTTCAGTGATTTACTTAAACTATTTTAGCACATCTCTGCAGTACTGTCTTAAGTTTTGACAACATGGTATTATTAATTTAAGTAATCAAGCACTACTGGGGGTGTGGCGAATGAAAATACTTTGGGTATGCCTAATTGCAATCGTTTTGGTAGCAATTCTATATGTTATCGTGCACCGGATCTTAATCAACCGGGCGACAATTATGCTGCGGCGACGGGCGCAACAGGTGACTGATGCAGCCGTTAATGATAGTTTGCAACGATTATTAGGTTGGGATAAGCAAGTCGATTCACAGTTAGTAGCTGATGTTTGGGGCAAGGGTGTTTTAGCTTTTGAGTACCACTTCCCCCAGGACGAGCTTGGTAACCTAACTAAAGACCGGCTTGATCGGGCGTTGAATGAATATGCCCAGGCCCATCATTTGGCGATTGAAGGTAACCTAACTACCTTTGTGGTAACCGACTGGTGGCAATATGAGCAGGTTCATCACATTGACGTTGCCTACCTACTAAACGAGTCGACTCAAGAATACGTTGCTGATTTAAAACGAATTGACCATTAAAGAATAAAATAAACGGGAGTAAAGTGACTGGTAATCACCAGTACTTTGCTCCCGTTTTGGCTTTAGCTGATCATAATGGTATCAGCCGGGGCCTCAAATGGTTGTTTCTTGTTAATGTGGTCATAGAATAAAACGCCATGTAAGTGGTCAATTTCATGTTGACAAACGATCGCAGGGTAATTCTTCAGACGAATTTTATGGGTCTCACCATCGGTGTCCTGATAACGTAAGGTAATACGATCATGCCGTGGAACGTAGCCGGGAACATCCTTGTCAACGGATAGGCAACCTTCACCTTCCGTTAATGCACCGTATTGTACCGATTCACTAACGATCACGGGGTTGATAATAACGTCCTTAAATTCCGGCTTGCCGTCTTCTTCGGCTGCCGGGACAAGAACAGCGGCCATTTGCTTTGAAACACCAACCTGTGGTGCTGCTAATCCGACGCCAGCCCGTAGGCCATATTTTTTACAGAGTTCGGGGTCCTGGCTAACTTCCAGGTATTCCATCATCTTTTTAGCCAGTGTTTGGTCCTCATCAGATAATGGGAAGTTAACTTTAGCAGCCCGTTTACGTAATACCGGGTCACCGTCCCGGACAATATCCTTCATTAAAAACAACTTTTCCGCCTCCAATATTCTTTGTCATCCTTTAGTCTACCACATCAGCCCGGAGAACCATACTGAAGGAATTAGTTGTTATGATGACAAACGGGGTAGAGATCGCTTCCATCGACCGCTTGTTAGTCAAAATCGTGGTAAAAAGTCTATGAAAGCGCTTGTATTATGACTAAAAGTCTGTATACTAGAAAGTGTAAGTAGGCAATCACTTATATATGATGTTAATTGGATTTGGAAAGGGATGTTTATAATGGCCGAAGCTAAAGCTGTAGACTTTGCTAAGATTAAAGCCGAAGAAGGCGCTGCATTTGCAAAGCCCGTTCAAATTCTTGATAACGATGGGAAGGTCGTTAACAAGGAATTAATGGCTAATTTTACTGATGACCAATTAGTCGACCTGATGAAAAAGATGGTATGGGAACGTGCACTACACGAACAAACAATGTCGTTCTCACAACAAGGTCGTTTGGGATTCTATGCTCCAACCTGGGGTGAAGAAGCATCCGAAATGGGGACTGCTTCCGCATTTAAGAAGCAAGACTTCATGTTCCCTGCATACCGTGACTTACCACAACTGATTCAACACGGTGCAACCGTTGCACAAATGTACTTATGGTCAAAGGGACACATTAAGGGTAACCTGTTTGATGCTCGTGCCCTTCGTCCACAAATTATCATTGGTGCTCAAATGGTTGAAATGGCCGGTGCTGCTTTAGGTATTAAGAAGAACGGTGAAAAGGATACCGTTGCTTATGCTTACACCGGTGAAGGTGGTAGTTCACAAGGTGATACCTACGAAGGTATGAACTTTGCTGGTGCCTTCCAAGCTCCTGCCGTATTTATCATTCAAAACAACGGCTGGGCAATTTCCTACCCACGGAAGAAGCAGACGCACGCTCAAACTATTGCCCAAAAGGGTGTTGCCGCTGGTATTCCAGCTGTTCAAGTTGACGGGATGGATGTCCTGGCATGCTACGAAGTTGCTAAGGAAGCTCGTGAATTTGCTGCTGCTGGTAATGGTCCAGTTCTAATTGAAACTTTGACTTACCGGTTTGGTGCCCACAGTTCTGCTGGTGACGATCCTAGTCGTTACCGGACAAAGGAAGAAGAAAAGCCTTGGTTCGATAAAGATCCACTGATTCGGCTTCGTAAGTACTTAACTGAAAAGGGACTCTGGTCCGAAGACGAAGAACAAAAGTACGCTGCAGAATGCAAGGATGACTTTAAGAAGCAAATGAAGGAAGCCGACTCTGTAGAACCAGAGAAGGTTACCGACATGCTGAAGCGGACCTTTGAAGTACCAACCCCAGATATTAAAGAACAAATTAAGAAGTACGAAGCAAAGGAGTCGAAGTAATCATGGCTAAGAAAACATATATCAAAGCTATTACTGAAGGTATTGACATTGCTTTAGCTGAGGATCCGAAGACCCTGGTCTTTGGTGAAGATGTTGGTAAAAACGGTGGTGTCTTCCGTGCTACTAATGGCTTACAAGAAAAGTATGGGGAAGACCGGGTATTCAGTACTCCATTAGCTGAATCTGGTATCCTTGGTATGTCAATTGGGCTGGCTGTTACTGGCTGGCGTCCAGTTCCAGAAATTCAATTCTCTGGCTTCATTTTTGAAGCACTTGACTCAATTGTTTCTCAAATGTCACGGATTCGTTTCCAATACAATGGTACGAAGAATGCACCAATCACCATCCGGACTCCATACGGTGGTGGTACCCACACCGCTGAACTCCACGGGGATGACTTTGAAAACTTCTTCGTTGGTGTTCCAGGACTACGGGTTGTTACCCCAAGTTCAGCATATGACGCTAAGGGTCTGATCATTTCCGCAATTGAAAATAACGACCCTGTTGTCTTCCTGGAAAACTTACGGCTGTACCGTTCTGTCAAGGGTGAAGTTCCTGATGACAAGTACACTGTTCCGTTGGACAAAGCCAACGTTGTCGAAGAAGGTAACGACGTAACGATCATCGCTTATGGTGGTGAAGTTTCCGAAGCTCAAAAGGCTGCCAAGAAGCTTGCTAAGGACAACATTTCTGCCGAAGTTATTGACCTGCGTTCACTGTACCCACTTGACACTGATACAATTTTTGAATCTATTAAGAAGACGCACCGGGTTGTAATTGTTCAAGAATCACAAAAACAAGCCGGGGTCGGTGCACAAGTTGCTTCTGCTATTTCTGAAGGTGCCATTATGTACCTGGATGCACCAGTTTCTCGGGTTGCTGCACCAAACTCTGTTTACCCATTCCCACAAGCAGAAAACGTTTGGCTCCCAGGTGCCAAGGAAATCGAAGACGCTGCGCGTGAAGTAGTTAATTATTAATCGTTATTTTAACGGTTAAGAAAGGAAGTTAATACGATATGGCATACAAATTCAGATTACCAGAAATGGGTGAAGGACTGACCGAAGGGGATGTAGCTTCTTGGTTGGTAAAGGAAGGCGACCAAATTAAGGCCGACGACCCATTAATTGAAATTCAAACTGATAAGTCAACCACTCAATTGGTATCACCAGTTGACGGGACCGTTAAGACTTTGAACGTTAAGGAAGACGACCACGTTGAAAAGGGCGATGACCTGCTCCTAATCGATGATGGTAAGGACGGTGTAAGTACCAACGTTGAAGCCGAAGATGGTGACGACGATTCCGCTGATGAAGAAGCACCAGCAGAAGACGAAGCTCCGAAGGAAGAAGCAAAGGAATCTGCTGCTCCAGCTAAGGGTGGTGTCGCTCCATTAGCAGAACCAAACAAGCTGGTTATGGCAATGCCATCAGTTCGTCAATATGCTCGTGACAAGGGTGTTGACATTTCACTTGTTCAACCAAGTGGTAAGCACGGCCAAGTCCTGAAGGAAGACATTGATAACTTCAACGGTGCTGCCGCTGCTGCTCCAGCTAAGGGTGCTGCTGCCGCTGCTGCTCCTAAGGCTGCTGGTAATACCATTAAGCCTTACAAGGGTGCTGGCGAAGATGCTGAGACTCGGGAACCACTTTCCAATATGCGGAAGATCATTGCTAAGAACATGCGTAAGTCCGTTGACATTAGTCCAATGATTACATTACTGGATGATGTTGAAGTCTCTGCGATGATGGCTAACCGGAAGAAGTACAAGCCAGTTGCTGCTGATCAAGGGGTTCACTTGACATTCTTGCCATACGTTGTAAAGGCCCTGGTTGCTACAATGAAGAAGTTCCCAGAATTCAACTGCTCCATTGATGACAGCACAATGGAATTAGTTCAAAAGCACTACTACAACATTGGTATTGCTACGAACACTGACCACGGTCTGTATGTACCAAATATCAAGAAGGCTGACTCCAAGAGTATGATTGAAATTGCCAAGGAAATTGCTGATAATGCTCAAGCTGCCGAAGACAATAAGCTTTCACCAGATTCCATGGCCGGAACTTCAATGACTATTTCTAACATTGGTTCTATGCGTGGCAAGTGGTTCACACCAATTATCAACCAACCAGAAGTTGCTATCTTAGGTGTTGGTACCATTGCTACTGAACCAATTGTTAATGAAAAAGGTGAAATTGTAGTTGGTCACATGATGAAGTTATCATTAACCGTTGACCACCGTTTGATCGATGGTGGCTTAGGCCAAAACGCAATGAATTACCTGAAGAAGTTATTACACGACCCAGAATTGCTCGCTTTGGAGGCTTAATGTACTATGGCAGATGTTGAACAAAAGGATACAGTTATTGTTGGTGGAGGTCCCGGTGGCTATGTTGCCGCTATTCGGGCTTCTGAATTAGGCCAAAAGGTTACCCTGATTGAAAAGGGTGATCCAGGTCTTGGTGGTGTCTGCTTGAATGTTGGTTGTGTACCATCCAAGGCGCTAATTGCAGCTGGTCACCGTCTCCAAGAAGCTAAGGATTCTTCAACCTATGGTGTTTCCAAGACTGACGCAACGATTGACTTTAAGAAGACCCAGGAATGGAAGCAAAAGAAGGTTGTTGACCGGATGACCCGTGGGGTTAAGATGTTGCTGAAGAAGCACAAGGTTGAAATTATTGATGGCGAAGCTATCATGGATAACGACCACCAACTTCGGGTTATCAAGCCAGGTCCAAAGCAATTCATGGATAATGATGCCGGACGGACCATTACTTGGAAGAACTTGATTTTGGCAACTGGTTCTCGTCCAGTTGAAATTCCAAACTTTAAGTTTGAGGGTCGCGTAATTGACTCTACTGGTGGTCTTAACCTTCCCGAAATTCCAAAGGAATTAGTTGTTATTGGTGGGGGTTACATCGGTTCTGAATTAGCCGGTGCCTATGCTAACCTTGGTTCCCATGTAACGATCATTGAAGGCCTTCCTTCTATCTTAAACGGCTTTGACAAAGACATGGTTAAGGTTGTTGAAAAGAATATGAAGAAGAAGGGTATCGATATCATTACTGGTGCCATGGCTAAGAACTCCGAGCAAGACGATAACAGTGTTACTGTTACCTACGAAGTTGACGGTAAGGAAAGCTCTATTAAGGCTGACTACTGCATGGTTTCTGTTGGTCGGAAGCCAAACACCGACAACTTTGGCTTAGACATGACTAGTGTCAAGCTGAATGACCACCACCAAGTAATTGTTGACCAACAAGGTCGGACCAACGTTGACGGTATCTGGGCAATTGGTGATATTGTTCCAGGTCCAGCCCTGGCTCACAAGGCCTTCTTCGAAGCTAAGACCGCTGCTGGTGCTATTGCTGGTAAGAACACCGCTAATGACTGGGTTGGTGTTCCAGCTGTTTGCTTCACCGATCCTGAAATGGCTGAAGTCGGGATGAACGTTGACCAAGCCAAGGAGAAGGGAATTGAAGTAGCAACTGCCCAATTCCCATTCGCTGGTAATGCCCGGGCGGTTTCCCTGGATCAACCAGATGGCTTTGTTCGCCTAATCTACACCAAGGACGAAAAGAACGTTGTTGGTGCTCAGATTGTCGGCCCTGGCGCTAGTGACATGGCTGGTGAATTATCACTAATCGTTAACTGTGGTATGAACGTTGAAGATGTTGATTTGACGATTCACCCACACCCAACCCTTAATGAACCAATCCAAGAAGCAGCTGACATTGCTCTTGGCCTTCCAACCCATATCTAAATCAAAATAATACGTTGTGACTGTTATTAATTGACTCGCGACAACGTTAACTAAGTCCGTCTATTCGGTAAATAACTGGATAGACGGACTTTTTGATTGTCGTTATCTTTTTCCTCGTCAATTTATGGTTGCCACGATATAATAAGTAATAGTTGTAGAAAGGATGGTTAGCAATTGTGAAAGCGCAGAGTTATTCCTATCCCTTAGACCCGGAGTGGACAGTTGCCGAAATGACGACGGTAATCGATTTTTTCCGGGCAGTGGAAGACGCATATGAGGGTGGTGTTCAACGCCAGCACCTGTTGAAATGTTACCGCCAATTTCAAACGGTTGTTGGTAGCAAGATGCGTGAAAAGCAACTTGGCCGGCAATTTGCCAGCCAGTCTGGCTACCAGTTCTATCCGGTGGTAAAGCAAGCAATGAATTCTGAGCAGAAAATACTAAAGATGGTTGGCGATTAAGCGTGATTGATGAATTGAATAGTAAGGTTATTGAATTAATTAAAACGGTCAATGAGCGGACGTTAAGCCGGATGAAGGAACCCTTTAACGTTGCTACTAAGACTAACTATAATGACCTGGTAACGTCCGTCGATAAGGAGAATGAGCAGTATATTGATGACCACCTTCGTCAGCTCGATCCTGGTTGCCGCATCCTGAGTGAGGAAGGTTTTGGCACTAAAGATATTAGTGACCTGCGGGGACACCTCTGGATTGTTGACCCGATTGATGGGACCCTTAACTTTGTAAAACAACATGATCACTTCGGAATTATGCTAGCTCTTTATGTTGATGGCCAGCCTACGCTGGGTTACATTATGGATTGTACTAACCGTCGCCTATACCATGGTGGACCTGGTCGGGGCGTCTACGTTAACGGGCAAAAAATAACGGCCCCGGAAAACCTAGGCCTACGAGCGGGCTTGGTGGCGATTAGTAGTCCCCTGATTCTGGAGAATGTTCATCACTTGCCAGCAGTTGCTCAGGCCGCCAGTGGTCTACGGATGTACGGTAGTGCCGCAATGGAAATGACGGGAATACTAACCGGCGAACTAGTCGGTTACGTTTCCTACTTAAGGCCGTGGGATTTGGCTGCCGGTCGGGTAATGGCAGAAGAATTAGGACTAGTTGTCAAATCAATTGACGGGAGTAAGCCAGATGTGCTATCATCTAACCTTGTATTGGTAGCTACAAGACAAGTTAGCCAGGATGTACAAAAGATTACTGGCTAGTTGTTAAAGCTGTGACGAAATTGTCACAGTTTTTTTATGAAATCAACCCCGAATGAGTGTATACTTATCCAGGAGAATGATAGTAATGAAAGGAAGAATCAAGCTTTGAAAACACGTGACGACATTCGCAACATCGCGATTATTGCCCACGTTGACCACGGTAAGACCACGTTGGTCAACGAAATGTTGAAACAATCTGACACGTTGCCAGAACACTTCTCAATTGAAGACCGGGCAATGGATACCAACGCCATTGAACGTGAACGGGGTATTACTATCCTGTCAAAGAACACGGCCGTTAAGTACGGTGATTACCAAATCAACATTTTGGATACGCCCGGACACGCCGACTTTGGTGGTGAAGTAGAACGGGTTATGAAGATGGTCGATGGTGTTCTGCTGGTTGTTGATGCCTTCGAAGGTACCATGCCACAGACCCGGTTCGTTTTAAAGAAGGCCCTCGAACAACACTTGACACCAATCGTGGTTATTAACAAGGTTGACCGGAAGGGTGCCCGTCCAGAAGAAGTAGTCGACGAAGTTCTGGACCTCTTTATCGAATTAGGGGCCGACGAAGACCAACTGGACTTCCCAGTGATCTACACTTCTGCGATGAATGGTACTTCTAGTTATGATTCTGACATTTCAACGCAGAAGCACACGATGAAGCCATTGTTTGACACGATTATTAAGACGATCCCAGCACCAGTTGATAACTCAGATGAACCACTTCAATTCCAAGTGGCGATCTTGGATTACAACGACTTCGTTGGCCGGATCGGTATTGGTCGGGTCTTCCGTGGTAAGATCAAGGTCGGTGACACTGTTACCGTGCTGAAGCTTGATGGTACCAAGAAGAACTTCCGGGTTACAAAACTCTTTGGTTTCTTCGGCTTGAAGCGGTTGGAAATCAAGGAAGCTAAGGCCGGTGACCTGATCGCTGTTTCCGGTATGGAAGATATCAACGTTGGGGAAACGGTTGCTGACCCTGAACATCCAGAAGCATTAACGCCACTGCGGATTGATCCACCGACGTTACGGATGACTTTCCGGACCAACGATTCACCATTTGCCGGTCGGGAAGGTAAGTTCGTGACTGCTCGTCAGTTGGAAGACCGCCTGAAGCGTGAAATGCAGACTGATGTTTCGCTGAAGGTCGAGGATACCGATGATCCAGGTGCGTGGACTGTTTCTGGTCGTGGTGAATTACACCTGTCCATCTTAATCGAAACGATGCGGCGCGAAGGATACGAGTTGTCTGTCTCTCGTCCAGAAGTTATTTACCGTGAAATCGACGGGACAATGTGCGAACCATTTGAAGAGGTTCAAGTTGATACCCCTGATGAATACACCGGTTCAATCATCGACAGTCTTTCCAAGCGGAAGGGTGAAATGAAGAACATGGAACCTTCCCAAAATGGTCAAACCCGGTTGATCTTCTTAGTTCCTTCTCGTGGTTTGATTGGTTACTCCACTGAGTTTATGACCTTAACTCGTGGTTACGGTATCCTGAGTCATACCTTTGAAAAGTATGCTCCGGTTATCAAGAACTGGAACCCTGGTCGTCAAAAGGGGACGTTGGTTTCCATGAACGCCGGTAAGGCTACTACCTACGCCATGATGGGGATTGAAAGTCGTGGTAAGTTACTGATCGATCCTGGTACGGAAGTTTACGAGGGAATGATCGTTGGTGAAAACAGCCGTGAAAACGATATTACTGTTAATATCACCAAGGGTAAGAACCTGACTAACGTTCGTGCGGCTGGTTCTGATGAAATGGCCCACATCAAGACGCCAACTCACTTATCACTCGAAGAATCACTGGAATTCTTAAATGAAGATGAATACTGTGAGGTTACTCCGGAAAACATCCGGTTACGGAAGCAAATCCTGAACACGAATGCTCGTGAAAAGGCTGCTAAGCGTCGTAAGGCCGCTACACGGAAGTAAAAATAAGTTAACTATTGGGGACTTTTACGGGGATGGCTCGTAAGGGTCCTTTTTAATTTGAAAGATTATTTAACAGTTAGTGGGAAACAATAATGTTATAATAAATTCTGTATTTTAGTGATTAGGTAGGTGGCAGTCAATAAATGAAGAAGTTAGTCGTTCGCCGGCTACCGCTCCAGGCGGCCTGGCATAATATGCGCTACTGTGATTATTACCTATTGGTACCATACCTCGCCCTGTGCCTGGTGGGAATCGTAATGGTGTATTCATCTAGCGCTGGAATTGAAATGCAAAATGGAGGAAGTCCAACCGGCTATCTAATCAAACAGGCCAGTTACGCAATTCTTGGCGCTGGCTGTGTCTTTTTCTTTGCTAATTTACCGATGCGGTTTTTACGGACCCGGCGCTTTTTAAAGTATTCAACCTTTATTATGTTTTTCCTGCTAGCAATTGTCCTGGTCGTTGGTCGGGCAGTTAATGGTGCTAAGGGTTGGCTTTCGCTGGGGCCGATTAACCTCCAACCGGCGGAATTTTGTAAATTATACTTTATTTTGTACCTGTCTGACCGGATGGCGCGTGCTCGGCAACGGGGGGCGCACTTCCTTGATTCGAGTGCAGCGGTCGGCCCACTATTGTTTGCCCTGGTATTCCTGCTGCTTATCCTGGCCCAACCGGATACTGGTGGTTTTGCGATCAATGCCGCCATCATTATTGTAATGATGTTGGCCTGTGACTTTCGGTGGGCGTACGGGATTGGGGCCATCATCGGTTTCCCTACGGTTGGTTACTTCCTAATGGAAAAGGCAGTCGAAAGTGGCTTCTTTCATGGCGGTTACCGGAGCCAGCGCTTCATTGCCTTTATGAACCCTTTTGGTAACGCCAGCGGTTCTGGGAGTCAGTTAGTAAATTCCTATTACGCAATCAGTAATGGGGGCGTCTTTGGTGTCGGCCTGGGGAATAGTATCCAAAAGATGGGCTACCTTCCGGAACCCAATACGGACTTTATTATGGCAATTACCAGTGAAGAATTGGGACTCGTTGGTATTACGGTCATTTTAGGGGTACTCTTGTGCCTGATCTGCCGGATTATCTTAGTCGGAGTTCGGAGCCGGTCACTTTACCATACCCTAATCTGCTATGGAACGGCGACCTTTATGATGGTTGAAACCTTCTTCAACATCGGTGGGGTTTTAGGAATCTTACCGATTACCGGGGTGACTTTCCCCTTTATTTCTTATGGTGGTTCTAGTATGTTAGTACTTTCGAGTGCGGTGGGAATCATTATGAACATTAGTATGCAGCAAAATAGGGACCGGATGCAGGTTGGTCATCCCTTTGTTCAAACGGAAGGAAGTGGCAGGTAGTGTTTGAATTAACACCACGGCGGGCGTTAATTGTTCGAATCTCCAGTAACCGGGCCGTGCGGAGTCTTCGTCACTATGGTCTGGTCCGTTATGTTTCGCGGCGCATGCACTACGTTGTGCTGTACGTTGACCAAGAAAAGATTCCGGAAATCACAGCACGCTTGAAGAAATTGCGGGCGGTTCGGTCGATTGAACTGTCCTATCGTCCGGACCTTGATCCAACCTTAACGGATCTGGAGGAGACCGGGCTTTATCGATTACATGATGAGGATGATCAAGAATGAGAATTGTATCTGGTAAATTTGGTGGCCGGCGGTTGAGTGCAGTCCCCGGGATGGCCACTCGACCAACAACCGATAAGGTTAAAGAGGCCTTGTTCAACATTATCGGCCCCTACTTTGATGGGGGAACTAGCCTTGACCTTTTTGGTGGCAGTGGTGGCCTCAGTATCGAGGCAGTTTCGCGGGGGGTAGAGACCGCCGTAATAGTTGACCGCCAGTATCAGGCGATTAAAACGATTAAGAAAAACATTGCAGTCACTAAGCACCCGGAACAATTTACCGTTTTTAAAATGGATGCAAATAAGGCATTGACGGTGCTGGCCAAGAAGGGTTATTCTTTTGACCTCGTCTTTTTAGATCCGCCGTATGCCAAACAACAAATTAAGAAAAACATGCTAGCGATGGCGGAAAAGCGCCTATTATCTTCGGGGGCCCTGATTGTGGCAGAAACCGACGAAACTGCCCACCTCCCACTTGAAGATTGGGCGGCGTTTAGTTTTATCAAGCGCCAATCATATGGGATTACCTTTTTGACCATTTACCGCTATCAAAAGGAGGAAAAGTAGGAAAATGAAAGTTGCTTTATTTCCAGGAACCTTTGATCCATTGACGTTAGGACACTTGGACCTGATTAAACGGGGCAGTGCTTTGTTTGACCAATTAGCCGTAGCAGTTATGACTAATGAAAGTAAGCACCCACTGTTCACGGTCGAAGAACGGGTTGCCCAAGTTAAGGAAGCGACTAGTGGACTGGCCAACGTCTCCGTAATTACGGCGGAGGGACTAACCGTTGACCTGATGAATCGGATCGGTGCGGATTACCTGATGCGGGGCTTGCGGAATGGTAATGATTTCCAGTATGAACGGGATATCGCTGCGATGAATAACTACCTTGATGATCAGTGTGAAACGGTCTTCTTTTTGGCCAAGCCAGAGTACCAGCACCTGTCCAGTAGTTTGTTGAAAGAAGTGACCTCTGCTGGTGGCGACATCTCGGCATACTTACCGGCCAACATTAACGAGGCCCTAAAGAAGCGGCTTGAGGAACGACAATTAATGCAGGTAAAGGAACACAATGAAAAGACAAGATAGACGAATACTGCGGTGGATTGGGGTAATACTGGCCCTGGTCCTCTTTGTTGGTTGGGCACTACTGTGGCCCTTGAATTCTTATATTGAAGCACCAGGAAATGCTAGTAATCTCCGCTCCTTTGTCAAAATTAAGGGGCATCCAGACCCGGGAAAGGGAAGCTTTATGATTACCTCTGTGGCCCTTCAACAGGCCCGGCCGGCGACATATGTAATGGCCAAGATGGTACCGTACCTATCGATTGAAAAGGCCGATGATGTCACTGGCGGACAGAGTAGCGCAACCTTTGACCGCGTTCAAAAATTTTACATGCAAAGCTCGATTAATGAGGCAATTGCAGTGGCCTTCCGTCAAGCGGGCAGGCCGGTTCATAAAAAGTATCTGGGTATCTATGTCCTACAGGTACAGCCTAATTCTAAATTTAAGGGGGCTATCCGGGTCGGTGACACGATTACTAAGGTTAATGGTCACCACTTTAACACGGCCCAGGGTTACCAAAAGTATATTGGTAAGCAAAAGGTAGGGACCCCGTTGGCAGTGACTTATCGACGGAACGGTCATGAACATACCACGACCCACCGCTTGGTCCGGTTGACTAGTAGCCGGTCCGGGATTGGGATCATGCTGACTAACAATATGCAGGTAACGACGAAGCCCCGGGTGGTCGTTGATCCCGGTCAACTTGGTGGTCCTTCTGGCGGCTTGATGTTTACCCTCCAGATTTACCAGCAGATCAGTGGTCACGACCTCCAGCGAGGACGAAAGGTGGCTGGTACTGGGACAATTGATGCTGATGGTCATGTGGGTGAAATTGGTGGTATTGATAAGAAGGTAATTGCCGCTCACCGGGCGGGAGCAACAATTTTCTTTGCACCATACATTAAGCCGACTAAGTTAATTTTGAAATACGAAGAAGGCCATCAGACTAACTATCAACTAGCCAAAAAGACGGCTAAAAAGTACGCCCCTGGAATGAAGGTTGTTCCGGTGACGAGCTTCAAACAGGCCGTTCACTATTTGGAAAATACGAAGTAAGCAAACTTGTGACATTTTTAAAATGTCACAAGTTTTTTTATTATTCTCCCGTATTTATCTTAAGGGGGGATGGTTAATGGAAAAACTAAAAGAATTGTGGGAGCTTTACCGTTCTCAGATTATTATGGGACTGGTGATCCTAGTTGGATTAGTAGTAGTGATTGGTCAACGGGTGACTAGTTCACATGCTGTGGACGCGCCGGCTGCTACTACAATGAGTAGTACTGCTTCGTCTTCACCGACTGCGCCGTCAATGTCGGGTAGACAGCCCCAGCGGATCTGTGTCGATGTCAAGGGCGCCGTCAAGCAGCCCGGAATTTATTATTTTAAGCACGGCGCGCGGGTTGTCGAAGCACTGCGGGCGGCTGGTGGTCAACTACCAAATGCCGAGATGAAGGCCGTCAACTTAGCCAAAGAATTGACTGACCAGCAGGTAGTTTATATCCCAACAGTTGGTGAACAAGTGGCCCCGGCGCCGGGAAGTGAACAGGCTACTAGTAGTGATACTGGTACTTCCTCCGGCAAGGCGCCGATTAATATCAATACAGCCAGTAAGGAACAGCTCTGTCAGATCACCGGAATCGGGGATAAGAAGGCCGATTTAATAATTGCGTACCGTCAAGAACACGGGCAATTTAAGAGTGTTGATGAGCTAACGCAGGTTTCGGGCTTTGGTGAAAAAACGGTTGCGAAGATTAAAGATCAAGTTGCTGTCTAAGTATTGGCTAATGATTAATTTTTGCTATACTAAACTTAATGTAAGGGAGTGATTAAATGAAACAACGAATTGACTGGGATCAGTACTTTATGATTCAGGCGGCACTACTGGCCTCCCGGAGTACTTGTAACCGTCTATCAGTTGGGGCCGTCCTGGTTCGTGACAAGCGGATTATTGCGGGGGGCTATAACGGTTCCGTCTCTGGTGATGATCACTGTATCGATAAGGGCTGTTACCTTCGTGATGGTCACTGTGTACGGACAATCCATGCCGAGATGAATGCCATGTTGCAGTGTGCCAAGTTTGGTATCTCAACCGATGGTGCTAGCTTGTACGTCACCGATTTTCCATGTCTGCAGTGTACAAAGAGCTTGCTGCAAGCGGGAATTCGTGAAATTAATTACATCCGTAACTACCACAATGATGACTATGCAATGAAATTAATCAAGCTGAAGGGCGTCCGTTTACGTCAAATTAAATTAGATAGCAATATTTTGGATGAAGTCCACCTGGGTCAATACATTGATCCACAGGTGGCCCCCAAGTAGATTCGACATTACTGGGTATTTCCGTCCTTACTGGCGGGACTCTTCGCAACTTTTCTCATTAAGCCACGGTTTTGCTTAGGAATTAGTCTCCTGTGGTTGTTATGGCGGATCAATTGTTTAAAACGGGCCCGGGTGATGTTAGTTTCACTACTGGTTACCGGGATAGTCGGCCTGGTAACGGTGCTTAATTTGAGCTGGGCTAACCGCTGGCGACTTTCCCAGCCGCGCGCGGTTGAGCAGACGATCTTGGTAATGCCGGATAATCTCCAGGTCAATGGTAGCCTTGTTATGGGAACCGGGATTGATCAGGATAGTGGCCAGGGGGAGACGTTTACGTACCGGGTTCGGAATAAGGCCGAATTAGAGCGGCTATCGGCCCCCACATTGCCCACTCGTTGGCGGATTAGTGGGACACTCCAGCCAATACTACCGGCAACTAATGACCAGCAGTTTGATAGCCGCTTTTATTACCAACAGCGCCGAATTTATAACGAACTACGGGTTAAACAGGTAGTCCAGGTTAAGGCCTGTCCGGTAGTGAATATTCAACAGGCGTGTCACGTTTTAAGGTATCGTCTAATTACCTATTTCAAGACGCTCCCGGCGCCGTTAGCTGGTTACTGCCAGCAACTCATTGTTGGTAGTAATACCGCTAGTGATCAGAAGCTGACACAGGCGGTGCAGCGGCTGGGCGTTATCCACCTGTTCTGTATTTCTGGAATGCACATCATTTTACTAACGAGCCTTATTCGCTTTATAGGCACTTACTTGTGGCTGGAGCGGGAATGGGTTGACCGGATCTTGTTAGTCAGCTTACCACTGTACCTAATTATTGGTGGTGGGTCGACGAGCTTAATTCGGGCGGTAATAATGGCGGAGGTAGCCCTCTGCCAGGATTTATTGAAGCTTGATGCCTTAGATGGGTGGGGATTAAGTCTTATTATTGGCCTGCTTTGGAATCCCTACCTACTTTTTAACCTGGGTGGCCAGCTAAGCTATTTACTGTCGCTCACTCTTCAGGTGCTTGCACGTGCGATTCATGGACTACGCCTGTGCTGGTATTTAAGTCTCTTAAGTTTACCGGTAATTTTATACCATGTTTTTGAATTTCATCTTCTTAGCCTGGTTGCTAGTTACGTAATGATTCCCTGCTTCTCGGTAGCTATTTTTCCAGTGGTGTTAATTAGTGCGGCGACCTATTGGTTATGTCCGTTGGTAGGGGGGATTGTTAATTCAACGCTTGTTTTAACCCAGCAATTTTTGTGTTGGTGTGCCCAACTACCTGGTGAGGTCCACTTTGGCAAGCCACCTTTTGCCGGGGCACTTATCATCTTTTTATTGACATTAACGCTAGTTGAAAAAGCAAATTGGCCAAAACGGTTTATACTACTCCTAGCGTACTTAAGCTGTTTTGTACTGATTCATTTCCCGTTAACGGGTGAGGTTACCTTCATTGATATCGGTCAAGGTGACAGTATTCTGATTCGCACGCCGCTTAACCGCCGTGTTATGCTAATTGATACGGGTGGTAAGGTGATCTTTAAACAGCCACAGTGGGCCCGGGTAACTAGTCGAACTGATCTGGCCCAGCGGGTGACGGTTAATTACCTTAAAAGTCACGGTATTCACCGAATCGATACTATTTATCTTAGCCACCATGATGCGGATCATATCGGTTATCTACCGACATTATTAACAGCAATGCCGGTTTCAAAGATAGTGGTACCGGCAGGGATGGAACGACAAGCAGCTTTTATCCGTCGGCTACAGGTTAGTGATTTTAAAGGACGGGTAGTGCCAGCAACGGATCAACTAAATGTTGACCCCGAGCTTCAAATTGTGCATCCCTTTAGAGCGGGTCAGGCGCAAAATGAGGATTCGCTGGTGTTAGCCGGTAGCTTTGGGGGCCAGCGCTTTTTATTTACGGGGGATTTAGACCGGCCAAATGAACTGGCAATTTTAGAAAAGTATCCCCAGCTCCGGGCGGATGTACTTAAATTGGGTCACCACGGCAGTAAGACGGCTAGTGATCCGCAGTTTTTAAGCCGGCTGGAGGTAAAACAGGGGATTATTTCAGCCGGGCGGTTTAATCGTTACCACCATCCTAGTGATGAAGTGGTTGCCCAGTTACGAACGGCGCAGATTAAAGCCTGGTCTACCCAGCAGTACGGAATGATCAAGTACCTGTATTCTTCTAAACATTATGGATGGTGGCAGACAACATTAAAGGGGGATGAACTTCGGTGGACGTTACCGAACTCACTAAACAATTAAAAACTGCAGCGCCAGCAATGGTATACCTGATTTTGGGGACTCAGCAGGTCCTCCAGCAGGCGGCGGTGGATAGCTTCCTTCAACTAATTCCGGCGGATCAACGGGTAATGAACGTGGGACGTTATGACATGGAAGTAACACCAGTGGCGAGTGCGCTAGATGATGCGATGGCGGCGCCCTTTTTTGGTGAACGCCGGTTAGTATTGATTAATAAACCGTATTTCTTTACGGCTGAAAAGAAGGGGACGAAGGTTGAACACGACCTTGACTCACTCGCTAACTACCTCGCTCATCCGGAACCTTCGACGGTATTAGTCTTTCTAGCACCCTATGAGAAACTAGATGGTCGTAAAAAGATCGTTAAGGAACTAAAGAAGGTGGCGGTGACCGTTAGTGCCGCACCGTTGGATGAGCGGGCAGCGCGTCAACAGGTAGTTGCTCAGTTATCTGCTGCCGATTTTCAGATCGATGATGATGCCTTGGAAACGCTAGTTCAGCGGACGAATGCGGACTTTGGATTGATGATGGCTAACCTGACTAAGCTTAAAATTCTGGCTTACCAGGAGAAGCGAATTACTAAGTCCATGGTGACGGAATTAGTTCCCCAGTCATTAGATGATAATGTTTTTGACCTGGTGACGGCAGTGTTGCGTCGTGACCAAGTCCGCTCGTTGGAACTCTACCAGCAGTTATTAGCGGGACAAAAGCAACCGTTACAAATTAATGCGGTTTTGGTGAGCCAGTTCCGGCTGCTAATTCAACTAAAAGTACTGGTCCAACGCGGACTTAGTCAGGGGAGCATGGCCAGTAAATTAAACGTTCATCCGTACCGCGTAAAACTAGGCTTACGGACAGTTCGTCAATTTACGTTGGCTAGTCTCAATAATGCTTTTCTGGGACTAATTGAAATTGAGCGACAGCTTAAAACGACCCAGCGTGACCCTGAGTTATTGTTTCAACTATTCTTACTACGGTACAGTCGCTAAAATAGTAAAGTAGTTTACCAAGAGTATAAAAATAACCGCTAGTGTTCGAAAATGAATACTAGCGGTTATTTTAATGTATGTTTTTAGAAAGAAAAAAGGCAACTCCGATAAGTTGCCTTAACAAAACTCACTACTTGTTGTAACGAGCTGACAGACGAGACTTATCCCGTGCTGCTTTGTTAGCCTTGATAAGACCCTTTGAGTGGGCACGGTCAATTGCTGAAATAGCATCCTTGTATAACTTGTCAAGGTCGCCTTCACCAGCAAGCTTGGCCTTGTCGAACTTCTTAATAGCAGTCCGCATATGGCTTAATTGGGAAGCGTTACGTGCTTCGGCCTTTTCACTAGTCTTAACACGTTCAATCGCTGATTTGATAATTGGCATGAGTTTCACCTCCGTTACCCGGTATTCAGTTGACCAGAATTTTCAACATTTGTCATTATACAAAAGACTGGCCAGCATTGCAATAGTTTCAAGCCAATAGGCATAGAATCACTTAAAGAGTTGCAAAATAACGCTAAATGCCGTATATTGTTAAAGACCGCTTATATTGCGGCATTGCCTCTTCTCAGTTTGGCGATCCTCACCGACGTCGTACTTAGAACTAGGCAGACCTAATTATTTGAAAGGTGGGAAATGATCATGGCTCTTTCTAAAGAACGCAAGGATCAAATTATTAAGCAATTCGCAACTCATGAAGGTGACACTGGTTCTACTCAAGTTCAAGTCGCTGTTTTAACTGCTGACATTAACGAACTGAACGAACACCTTCGGACACACAAGCACGATTACCACTCACAACGTGGTCTGATGAAGAAGATCGGTCACCGTCGTAACCTGTTAGCTTACTTACGTCGGACTGACCTTCCTGCTTACCGTGAATTGATTAAGGAATTAGGTTTACGTCGTTAATCCTATTTTCCAGAGCACGCCAGCATTTGCTTGGCGTGCTTTTATTTTTTTAGCTTACTTTGGTTTCCATAGTCAACATTGAATGTGGTAAGATGTTAATAGCTATTATGGACGAATAAATTCGCTTAGTTAATTACCCTAATGCGAGCTATTAAAATAAAAGGAGCCGATTTAATGAGTAAGATTAAAATTATCCCCTTTGGTGGGGTTCGTGAGAATGGCAAGAATATGTATGCGGTCGAGGTTAATGACCAGATCTTTATCTTAGACGTGGGGCTAAAGTACCCCGAAAATGAACTGATGGGAATTGATGTGGTTATTCCAGACTGGGAATACCTTCGTCAGCATAAGGATAAGATTGTTGGTGTTTTCTTGACCCACGGGCATGCCGACTCAATTGGGGCGCTACCATATTTTCTGATGGACTTTAATGTGCCGGTCTTTGGTAGTGAAATGACGATTGCGCTGGCCAAGTTAGCGGTCAAGAAGCATAAAGAGGTTAAAAAGTTTAAAGACTTTCACGTGGTTGACGCTGCAACGGCGATTGACTTTAACGACGTCACCGTTTCCTTTTTCCAGACTACCCATACAATCCCTGAAACACTGGGCATCGTCTTAGAGACGGATGAGGGAAACATTGTTTACACTGGTGACTTTAAGTTTGACCAAACGGCTACCAAGGGCTACCAGACCGATTTAGCACGGCTAGCTGAGGTTGGCTCTCAGGGTGTCCTAGCATTGCTGAGTGATTCGGCTGGTGCTGGGATTACCGGCGCATCGTCACGGGAAAAAGATATTGGTGAGTACATTAAAGAAACGTTTAAGTACCAAGATGGCCGAATTATTGTAGCTAGTGTTGCTTCTAATATCATGCGGGTTCAGCAAATCATTAATGCAGCGGTTGCGGTTAACCGTAAATTGGTCTTGTCTGGTAGTGATATTGAACAGATCATTGATACGGCAATGGACCTTGGTAAGTTAAAGCTACCACAAGACTTACTTATTAGCATGAAAGAGGCCGATAAGTTAGACCCTAGCCAAGTGGTGATCTTAGAAACCGGGAAGATGGGTGAACCGATTAAGTCACTGCAGCAAATTGCTAATGGCGATAATCCAAAGATCAAACTTACCGATAATGACCTGGTCTTTGTTACGACGACCCCATCTTACGCGCAGGAAACCGAGGTCCAAAAGACGAAGGATATGATTTACCGGACCGGGGCAGAAGTTAAGTTTATTTCAGACGACTTAAATCCTTCCGGTCATGCCAACCAGAATGACCAGCAATTAATGCTGAACTTCATGAAGCCGAAGTACTTTATCCCAATTCAGGGTGAATACCGGTTGTTAGACCGGCACGCGGAACTAGCAGAAGAGGTTGGAATTGCACCTGATCACATCTTCCTGACTAATAAGGGGGATGTACTAGTTTATGAAAATGGTGAATTCCACGTTGGTGAACACCTTGACGTCGGCAACACGATGATTGATGGTACCGGAATTGGTGACATTGGAAATATTGTGCTTCGTGACCGGCGGGTATTATCTGAAGATGGGATCTTTGTCGTGGTGGCAACCATTGACCGTAAAAAGAAGAAAATTGTTGCGCGGCCACAGATTACTTCACGGGGATTTGTCTTTGTTAAGACGAACCGGCAACTAATGAAGCAAAGTGCCGACCTGGTTGAAAAGGTGGTTCAAGATAACCTGGATCAAAAGGAATTTGATTGGGGGCACCTGAAGCAAGATGTTCGCGAAAAACTCAACCGTTTCCTCTTTGACCAGACGAAGCGGCACCCGGTTATTCTTCCTGTCATTATGGAAATCAACCAGCATGCTAAGAAGAAGTCCAAGGCAAACAATGGTGAGAAAAAGGCAGAAAAGTCAAATAACCATAAGAAGGAACGTCACCACGGTCGTGGCCGTGGGCGTAAGCACCAGGCAGAGAAGGTCAATCAACAAAGTAAATAATAGTTAAAGCAAGTGGGGTTGTCGGCAAAGTTGCCGCGACCCCGCTTTGTAGCTCAAAGGAGGGGCTGTATGGACGAAGAACAGGCAAAACAATATCAAAAGGCCCAGCACCTAATTGCTGAGAAACAGTGGCTAGCGGCCGCGGCAATCTTGGAAGAGTTGATTAATAAGGCCCCCAATGATGAAGTGACTAAAAAACTCGTTTGGGCACTATATCAGGCACAACAATTTGCCCGGGCCTTTGTCTACTTTGTGGAGCAACCGGCCGTTTTTACTAGTGAACGTCAGGATGCGGAATTAGCGGTCCGGTTGCTTTTACATAACCAATCATATATCGCAGCACGTCTTTTCATTAATGAATTACCACTGGCATGGCAAACACCCTTGCTATCCTTAGTAGTTGACAGTGAGAACCAAGCACGGGAAAAGTACCAGACGACATTACAAACGCGGTTACGTTCCTTTTACCATCTTGGTGATTGCTCGTTAGCAGAGCAACAAGAGCGGGTGAGCGACGCCCAGCAACTGCCACTGCAAGAATATTTGACGGGAGCCCAATTTCTCCTTCGGGATCCATTTACACACCAGTTGATTAAGGCATCGCTAGTTGATACCCTCCGCCAGCTAGGGGTAGATGAACAAGTGACGGTTCGCTGGTTAGATGGTCAAGAATATCAACTTGTCCCGGCGGATGTATTAGCAATTGATGAGCAACCTGTCGTTCGCGAGTTGCGTGCCCGTCTGGCAGCTGAATTAGGTAATCAGAATCCAAGTGAATTGCAGTTGGCAAACCAGGAACTTCAGATGCAGCTGATGATTCTCTATCCCCTGATTGAGCAAAAAATTACCGATGCAACTGGCTGGATTCAGTACTTGATTGCCAGAATTAGGGGTGAACAAGTAGCAACAAACCCGGCGATCGAGCAGCTTCAGGGCCAATTGAGTAAGATAATTGATGATTTAAGTCAAAAAGATTAGCAATTTTATTTACAAATTGGTTGAGAGTTGATATGATATTTAAGAATTCTTCTTCAAGCCTTTGATATAAGAACTTTCAATTGGCGAAAAGAAGTAGTACAATACCCATAGAGGTGTGTCAGTCATTCTTTTGGGACGACTGGCATTATACTTGTAAATTATCAGGAGGTTTTCATTAATGGCTGAAAAAGAAC